>CAYRBQ010000484.1:0-3560 GCA_964422305.1 uncultured Reyranella sp.
GCGTCTACCAGGCGCTGGCCGAGGCCGGGCTGCACCCCGACTGGGTCGCCGGCATTTCGATCGGCGCCATCAACTCCGCGCTGATCATGGGCAACGCGCCCGAGCAGCGGGGCGAGAAGCTGCGCACCTTCTGGGAGACGGTGACGCAGCCCCCGCTGGGTGTGCCTTACTTCAAGGACATCGACCTGCACAGCGACCTGCAGCACCAGCTCATCAACCAGTGGCGCTCGCTGGGAACGATGATGTTCGGCGCGCCCGAGTTCTTCCAGCCGCGCTTCCCGCCGCCGATCTTCACTCCGGCGGGCAATCCCGGGAATCTCGCCTACTACGACATCTCGCCGCTCAAGAGCCTGCTGGAGAAGCTGGTCGACTTCGACCGCATCAACGCCAAGCGCGAGCGCTTCAGCGTCGGCGCGGTGAACGTCAAGACCGGCAACTTCACCTACTTCGACAACACCACGCACAGGATCGGCCCGCAGCACGTCATGGCGAGCGGCGCGCTGCCGCCCGGCTTCCCGGCGATCGAGGTCGACGGCGAGTTCTACTGGGACGGCGGCGTGGTCTCCAACACGCCGCTGCAATGGGTGCTCGACGCACGGCCGCGCGCCGACACGCTCGCCTTCCAGGTCGACCTGTGGAGCGCACGCGGCGAGCTGCCGCGCGACATGATCGAGATCGACACGCGCCTGAAGGACATCCGCTACTCGAGCCGCACGCGCGCCGGCACCGACCAGTTCCGCCGCATGCAGGCGGTACGCCGCGCCGCCGCCAAGCTGCTGGCCGAGATGCGGCCGGAGCTGCGCCAGACGCCGGAGGCCGAGCTGCTGGCGCAGGAGGCCGACGCCACGGTCTACAACGTCATCCACATGATCTATCGCGCGCGCCGCTACGAGGGTGCTTCGAAGGACTACGAGTTCTCGCGCCGCACGATGGAGGAGCACTGGGCGTCGGGCTACGACGACATGACCCGTACGCTCGCCCATCCCGAGGTGCTGCAGCGGCCGACCAGCCCGGACGGCGTGTTCACCTTCGATCTCGCCATGCAGGGCCGCAAGGAGACCAGGAAATGAAGATCGCCGATGTCGCCAAGAACGCCTTCGCGATGCCTCTCAACAACCCGGCCTACCCGCGCGGGCCGTACAAGTTCTACAATCGCGAGTTCGTCATCATCACCTACCGCACCGACCCGGAGATCCTGCGCGCCCTGGTGCCCGAGCCGCTCGAGGTCGTGGGCGACACGGTGAACTACGAGTTCATCCGCATGCCCGACTCGACGGGCTTCGGCGACTACACCGAGACCGGCCAGGTGATCCCCGTCCGCTTCAAGGACAAGAAGGGCAAGGTCTGGGAAGGCGGCTACGTGCACGCCATGTACCTCGACGACAACTCGCCGATCGCCGGAGGCCGCGAGATCTGGGGCTTCCCCAAGAAGCTCGCCACGCCGAAGATCGCCCACGAGAGCGAGACCCTGGTCTGCACGCTGCACTACGGCTCGGTGCTCTGCGTCAATGCCACCATGGGCTACAAGCACCGCGAGATCGACCACGGGCCGCTGCTGAAGAGCCTCGCCAGGCCGAACTTCATGATCAAGATCGTGCCGCACGTCGACTGCACGCCGCGCATCTGCGAGCTGGTCCGCTACTATTGCGAGGACGTGACCGTGAAGGGCGCCTGGAGCGGCCCGGCGGCGCTGCAGCTCTTCGACCATGCCCAATGCGACGTGGCGCGTCTGCCGGTGCGCCAAGTCGTCTCGGCCAGCCATTTCGTCACCGACCTGACACTCGGGCTCGGTGAAGTCGTTTTCGACTATCTCGCCAAATAGACCATCACCCAACAGGAGCCGTTCATGTCCCGCTTCAAAGAAAGAGTTGCCATCGTCACCGGCGCGGCCTCCGGCATCGGCAGGGAGATCGCGCTGCGCTTCGCCGCCGAGGGGGGCATCCCGGTGATCGCCGACCTCAATCTCGATGCCGCCGCCAAGACCGCCGACGAGATCAAGAGCAAGGGTGGCGATGCCTTCGCGGTCGCCATGAACGTCGTCGACGAGGCCCAGGTCGAGAAGGGCGTGGCCGACACGGTCGCCAAGTACGGCAAGGTCGACATCCTGGTCAGCAATGCCGGCATCCAGATCGTCAAGCCGCTGGTCGACTTCCCCTTCGCCGACTGGAAGAAGCTGCTCGCCATCCACCTCGACGGCGCGTTCCTCACGACCAAGGCCTGCCTCAAGCACATGTACAAGGCGAAGTACGGCCGCGTGATCTACATGGGCTCGGTGCACTCCAAGGAGGCGTCCAAGCTCAAGGCGCCCTACGTCACCGCCAAGCACGGGCTGATCGGCCTCTCCAAGGTGCTGGCCAAGGAGGGCGCGGAGTACAACGTCTCGTCCAACGTCGTGTGCCCGGGATTCGTGCGCACGCCGCTGGTGGAGAAGCAGATCCCCGAGCAGGCCGCGGAACTGAAGATCACCGAGGAACAGGTGATCAAGAACGTCATGCTGAAGGACACGATCGACGGCCAGTTCACGACAACCGACGACGTGGCTGATGCTGTGCTGTTCTACGCCGCGGCGAAGACCACCGTGCACAGCGGCCAGTCGGCCGTGGTCAGCCACGGCTGGTTCATGCAGTAGCGCTGCGGGGAAACTGTTGCGCTGTTGCCACACGAACGGCGCATGTGGGGCGGAGGTTCCAAGGTCGCGGCAACTTTGCGGCGGGAGGGCCCGTTGGTCCGGTGTCGTCCACCAACCAGGGATCACCCCCATCATGAAGAAGGCTTTCCTCGCCGCAGCGGCCCTGCTCGTCCTTCCGGCCGCCGCGAACGCCCAGTCGATGTGGTCGTCCGGCCCGTCAAATCCCGGCCTCTATCTTGGCGCCGTCGGCGGTCTCAACTGGCTGCTGAACAACAACAGCTACCAGATGAACATGGGCTGGGCGTTGGGCGGTGTGGTCGGCTATGACTTCGTCGGCCCCCGGATCGAGTTGGAAGGCCTGTACCGGTCCAACAACGGCACGGGCGTCGTGGCCTTCCCCTCGGGCTTCGCGAACGTCAGCGGCAGGATCGAGCAGGTCTCGGCGATGGCCAACCTGCTCTACGACTTCGCACCGGGCGCGACCATCACGCCGTACATCGGTGCCGGCGCCGGCATCGCCTTCGTCGACTCGACGATCCAGGGCTGCAACATGTGCAGCACGCAGTTCGCCTACCAGGGCATCATCGGCGTGGGTTGGAACGTCGACCAGAACTTCCGCATCAACCTCGACGGCCGCTATTACGGCACGACGAATCCCGGCGCCTACACCAACAACAACATCTCGGCGATGCTGGGCATCACCTACAAGTTCGGCGAGTCGGCCGCCCCGCCGCCCCCGCCGGCCGCGGCGCCGGTCGCGCCGCCGTCGTTCATGGTGTTCTTCGACTGGGACCGCTCGAACCTCTCGGCCCAGGCGCTGACCACGATCAAGCAGGCGGCCAACGCCTACAAGACCAAGGGCAACGCGCGTGTCACGGCCACCGGCCACACCGACACGACAGGCACGCCGGCCTACAACATGGCCCTGTCG
>CAYRBQ010000485.1:0-3559 GCA_964422305.1 uncultured Reyranella sp.
GCAGTCGTTGTCGCGCTTCTTCACCATCGCGCCGACCAGCGGCACGACCTGCTCGGCATGCGCCTGGCTCTCGATGCCCGGCGGGCCGTCCTTCAGGGTGACGCACTCGATCGCCGGTCCGCCCTTGAGGCGCAGCGGCGCCATGGCGGCGTCGATGCCCTTGGTGACGGCCTCGGTCGAGTTGGGATTGATGACGAGAATTCGGTCGGAATTGGTGGCGGGCATGAGCCCGAACATGGCCTCTAAATTGCTATTCAACAATGCCTGATCTAACGTCGCAGCCTGGGGATTTTTGGGAAGGACCACATCATGAAACGCCGTTTCACCGCGCTCGCGATCGCAGCGCTCATCGCCGCGAGCCCCGCCTTCGCACAGGACAAGAAGCCGCCGCTGCGCACCGGCGTCGACGGCACCTTCGCCCCCCACGCCATGCCCAAGCTGGGCGGCGGCGTCGAGGGCTTCCAGATCGACGTCTTCACCGAGGTCGCCAAGCGGCTCAAGCGCGAGATCACCATCGACGCGGTGAGCTTCTCGACGCTGATCCCGGGCATGCAGGCCGGCCGCTACGACTTCATCGCGGCACCCACGACGGTGACCAAGGAGCGCGCCGAGAACATGCTCTTCACCGCGGGCTATCTGTGGACCGCCTTCCAGTTCGGCATTAAGAAGGGCAGCGCGCCGATCAAGGGCTGGGCCGACCTCAAGGGCAAGGCCGTGGCCGTCAACAAGGGCACGCCCTACGAGACGCTCGCCAAGAAGATGGGCGAGGAGCACGGCTTCACCGTGCAGGTCTACGACACCCAGCCCGACGCCGTGCAGGCCGTGCTCTCGGGCCGCGCCTACGCCACGCTGGGCGGCAACACCGTGATCGTCTACGCGGCGTCCAAGAACCCGCAGTTCGTGGCCGACCTCGAGCTCAAGGAGACGCGCGCGCACTGGGCGGCGCCCGTGCCGAAGGACAACCCGAAGCTTCGTGCCGAGCTGCAGGATGCGCTCGACTGCATGAAGAAGGACGGCACGATGGCCAAGTTCTACGAGAAGTGGTTCAACAAGAAGCCCGAGGCCGACGACCTCGCCGTCGTGGTGACGCCGGGCTACGGCGTCCCGGGCATGCCGGGCTACGATCCGACGCCGCACGAGCTCAAGTGCAACTAAACCTTTAGCCGTCGTCCCGAGCGGAGCGCAGCGCAGTCGAGGGACCTTCTCTCTCCAGGCACATCGTGTCTCGGGGAGAGCAGGCCTCTCCGCTACGGCCCTGCGGGCCTCCGGTCGAGGCGACGAAGTGGCTTCATGAACACCAGCAAACACATCGTCGAGGCGCGCGGCATCCACAAGCATTTCGGCCCCCTTCACGTCCTGAAGGGGGTCGATCTCAAGGTGGACGAGCGCGAGCTGGTCTTCGTCATCGGCCCGTCGGGCTCGGGCAAGTCGACCCTGCTGCGCTGCCTCAACCGGCTGGAGGAACCGTCCTCCGGCTCGGTGGTGGTGGACGGCATCGACATGCTCGACCCCAGGACCGACATCAACCATGCGCGCCAGCGCATCGGCATGGTGTTCCAGTCCTTCAACCTCTATCCGCACATGACGGCGCTGGGCAACGTGACGCTCGCGCTGCGCAAGGTGGCGGGCAAGAGCCGCGCCGAGGCCGAGGCGCTCGGCCGCGCCGCGCTTGACCGCGTGGGCCTGGCCGACCGCGCCGACCACACGCCGGGGCAGCTTTCGGGCGGCCAGCAGCAGAGGGTGGCGATCGCGCGCTCGATCGCGCTGGAGCCCCGGGTCATGCTGTTCGACGAGCCGACCAGCGCGCTCGATCCCGAGCTGGTGGGCTCGGTGCTCGAGGTCATGCGCGGCCTGCGGGAGAGCGGCATGACGATGATCGTTGTCAGCCACGAGATGGGCTTTGCACGGAACGCCGCCGACCGCGTGGTCTTCATGGACGACGGGCTGATCGTGGAGCAGGGGCCGCCGGCCGCCATCTTCGAGAGCCCGGCCCACGAGCGCACCCGCGCCTTCATCGGCCAGATCCAGCGGCACTGAGATGGCGTTCGTCATCCTGAGCGAAGCGAAGGATCTCATGCTGCCTCCACCGCCGCTGCTCGGTCCGTCAGGTCCTTCGCTGCGCTCAGGACGACAGCCGCGATGAGCCGCTGGGACAAGTTCGTCGAGACCTTCTTCAATGCGAAGGTGATGGAGAAGTACCTGCCCGACATCCTGTCGGGCGTGGTGGTGACCATCGAGCTCGCGCTGCTGATCGTGGCCACCGGCCTCGCCGCGGGCCTGGCGCTGGCGCTGCTGCGTGCGCTCGCGCTGCGGCCGCTCAACTGGCTGATCATCTTCATCGTCGATCTCTTCCGTTCGCTGCCGCCGCTGGTCGTCATCGTCCTGATCTATTTCGGCCTGCCCTATGCCGGCCCGTCGCCCTCGGGCTTCGTCTCGACCTGGCTGTCGCTGGCGCTCGTCCTCATGGCCTTCTCCGAGGAGATCTTCTGGGCCGGCATCACCTCGATCCCGAAGGGCCAGTGGGAGGCCTCGCGCTCGACCGGGCTGTCCTTCAGCCAGACCCTGTTCAACGTCGTGCTGCCGCAGGCCTTCCGCCTCACCATCCCGCCGCTCACCAACCGCACCATCGCCATCACCAAGGGCACGGCGCTCGGCACCGTCGTGGCCGTCACCGAGATCCTGGGGCAGGCGAGCTCGGCGATGTCCAACTCCTACAATCCCTCGCCGCTGATGATGGGCGCCGCGGCCTACATCGTTCTCTTCCTTCCTGTCGTCGTCGCCGCGCGCTGGATCGAAACCAAATTCGCGTGGAAACGGTGAGGGCCGCGCGATGATCCAGACCTTCTTCAACATCGACATCATCCTGGCCGCCTGGCCGATCGTGCTGTCGGGCCTCAAGAACACGATCCTGCTGTCGCTGATCGTGGTGCCGCTCGGCCTGCTGGGCGGCCTGATCCTGGCGCTGCTCGCCACCATCAAGCATCCGCTGGTGCGCTGGCCGCTGATGGCCTGGGTCGACTTCTTCCGTGCCTTCCCGCCGCTGGTGCTGCTCGTCCTCCTGTTCGCGGGTCTGCCGTTCGCCGGGCTGGAGCTCGGCGGCTTCGCCTGCGTGGCGATCGCCTTCTTCCTCAACACCGGCTCGTACTACGGCGAGATCTTCCGCGCCGGCATCGACTCGGTGCCCGCGGGCCAGCTCGAGGCGGCGCGCTCCACCGGCCTCAGCCGCCTGCAGGCGATGCGCTGGGTCGTGCTGCCCCAGGCCGTGCGCAACGTGCTGCCCGATCTGCTCTCCAACACGCTCGAGGTGGTGAAGCTCACCTCGCTGGGCTCCGTCGTCGCCGTCCCCGAGCTGCTCTACGAGGCACGGCAGGCCCAGAGCATCACCTACAACCCCACGCCGATCGTCATGGCCGCGGTAATCTACTTCCTGATCCTCTGGCCGCTGGTCCGGCTGCTCAGCCGCCTCGAGAACCGCGCGCTCGCGGGACGTCGCTAGCTTTCTTCCTCTTCCCCTTGGCGGAGTCCGCCAAGGGGAAGTGCCCTCGTCATACGAGGGCGA
>CAYRBQ010000486.1:0-3543 GCA_964422305.1 uncultured Reyranella sp.
CGCCAACGAGCTCAAGGACAAGGTCGGAGGCATCGCGATCGGAGGCATCGACGGCGCCGCGATCCCGGCGGTCGCGGCCAGCGGCGGTGCCGCGTCGGATGCCGTGTCGGCGCTGGTCAATCTCGGCTATCGCCGCGGCGAGGCGGAGGCCGCGATCGGCAAGGCCGTCGCCAAGGTGGGCGAGGCCGCGAGCGTCGAAGGCATGCTCGCCGCCGCGCTCAGGGAGCTCGCGCGATGAAGCGGCGCGAGGGCCCGACGCGCGAAGGACTCGTCGACGTGACGCCGGAGCAGGGCGCCGAGGATCTCGGCGAGGCGCGGCTGCGCCCCGATCGGCTCGACGCCTTCATCGGCCAGGAGCAGGTGCGGCGCAACCTCGCGGTGTTCGTGGCCGCGGCGCGCGGCCGGGCCGAATCGCTCGACCACGTGCTGCTGCACGGGCCGCCGGGCCTCGGCAAGACCACGCTCGCGCAGATCGTCGCGCGCGAGCTCGGCGTCGGCTTCCGCGCGACCTCCGGGCCGGTAATCGCGCGCGCGGGCGACCTCGCCGCCATCCTCACCAACCTGCAGCCGCGCGACGTGCTGTTCATCGACGAGATCCATCGCCTCTCGCCCGCGGTCGAGGAAATCCTCTATCCCGCGATGGAGGATTTCCAGCTCGACCTGATCATCGGCGAGGGGCCGGCGGCACGCTCGGTGCGCATCGAACTGCCTCCGTTCACGTTGGTCGGCGCCACCACCCGCTCGGGCCTGATGACGCGGCCGCTGCGCGACCGCTTCGGCATTCCGCTGCGCATGGTGTTCTACGAACCGGCCGAGCTCGAGACGATCGTGCAACGCGCGGCCCGGGTGCTGAAGATGACATTGGCCGGCGACGGAAGTGCCGAGATCGCCAAGCGCTCGCGCGGCACGCCACGTGTCGCCAACCGCCTGCTGCGCCGCGTTCGCGACTTCGCTTCGGTCGGCGGCCATGCAGGTGTTACGGCGAGGGTCGCCGACGAGGCGCTGACGCGGCTCGAGGTCGACGGCCGTGGGCTCGACTCCATGGACCGGCGCTATCTCGCGTGCATCGCGGAGAACTACGGCGGCGGACCGGTCGGCGTCGAGACGCTGGCGGCGGCGTTGTCGGAACAGCGCGACGTCATCGAGGTTGAGATCGAGCCCTATCTCATGCAGCTCGGCCTGCTGATGCGCACGCCGCGCGGCCGACTGCTGTCGGAGGGCGGCTATCGTCATCTCGGCCTGTCGATCCCGAAGGCACAAAAGCAGCAGCTCGACCTGCTCGTCGTCGGCGGCGCGGGCGACGAGCCGTGAGCGCGCTTCCCACCTCTGGCAGCATCGCCGATGGCGCGCATGTGCTGCCGTTGCGCGTCTACTACGAGGACACGGACGCGGCCGGCATCGTCTACTATGCCAACTGGCTGCGCTTCCTCGAGCGCGGCCGCACCGAGCTGCTAAGGCTGCTGGGACAAGAGCACACGGCGCTGCGCGAGGAGCGCGGCGTCAACTGGGTGGTGCGCCGCTGTGCCATCGACTACTTGAAGCCCGCGCGGCTGGACGACACGGTCGAGATCGTCACAAGCTGCGGAGAATTGCGCGGTGCGTCGCTGGACATGCACCAGCACGCGCGCCGCGGCGAGGAGACCCTGGTCCGCGCCGAGCTCGTCGTCGCCTGCATGGGCGACGGGGGCCGGCCGGTCCGATTGCCGCCGCACGTGCGGACTGCCCTGGCCCAGGTTGCCGCGGACGGGTCGCCCCGCTCGCGCCATATTCGGATATAACCCTATGAACCAACGGAGAAACTAAATGGACGCGTTTGCGCAGGTCGCCGGAGCCCCCCTCGGCGGCGGCACCGGGTCGATCGACATGTCCGTGTACGGCCTGTTCATGCAGGCCGACTGGGTCGTGAAGGCCATCATGATCCTGCTCCTCCTGGCCTCGTTCTGGTCATGGGCGATCATCTTCGAGAAGGTCCTGCGGCTGCGCTCGCTGAAGCGCTCGGCGCAGGCGTTCGAGGATACGTTCTGGTCGGGCGTGTCGCTGGAGGATCTCTACGACCGGGTTGGCGCAAAGCCGGAAGACCCGATGTCGAGCATCTTCTCGGCGGCGATGCGCGAATGGCGCCGTTCGGTTTCCAAGGGCCTCGCCTCGAGCGCCACGGCACGCGCCGCTCTCCGCCAGCGCATCGAGCAGGTGATGAGCGTCACCATCCAGCGCGAGATGGAGGCGATCGAGAAGCGGCTGGGCTTCCTTGCAACCGTCGGCGCCAATGCGACGTTCGTCGGACTGTTCGGCACGGTGTGGGGCATCATGAACAGCTTCAGCCATATCGCCCAATCCAAGAACACCTCGCTCGCGGTGGTGGCGCCCGGCATCTCCGAAGCGCTGTTCGCCACTGCGATCGGCCTGGTCGCCGCCATTCCGGCCGCCGGCGCCTACAACATCCTCTCCGGACAGGTCTCGCGCTACGCTCAGCAGCTCGAGGCGTTCGCCGGTGAGTTCATCACCATCCTGTCGCGCCAGCTCGAGGAGCAGGTCTGATGGCAGGGATCATCCCGGCCGCTGGCGCCAGCGCGACCGGCAGCAAGTTCCGACGGCGGAGCTATACGCCGATCGCCGACATCAACGTGACGCCGCTGGTCGACGTCATGCTGGTGTTGCTGATCATCTTCATGGTGACCGCGCCGCTCCTGCAGGTCGGCGTGCCGGTCGACCTGCCCAAGACCAGCGCCCAGCAGGTCGGCGGCAAGGACGAGCCGCTGGTCGTCTCGGTGAATGCGCAGGACGAGGTGTTCCTGGGCGAGACCAAATACGAGCTGCCCGAGCTCGCCAGCAAGCTCAAGGCGGTGCACGAGGAGAAGCCCGACCAGCGGGTCTTCATCCGCGGCGACAAGGCGGTGAACTACGGAAAGATGATGGAGGTCATGGGCGTGGTGATCGACAGCGGCTTCCGCCAGCTCGGCCTGCTCGGCGAGCAGGCGCAGGCGCTGGGCAAGGGCGGCGGCACGGCGAGCCCCGCACCGGCCCCTGCGCCGCGCGGCGGCCTGCCGCAACAGCAGCCGCAAGCGCCGACGCCCCGGCGCTAGCGGAACGGAGAGGTGGTGGATGGCTCGACGGCCACGCGACAGTATCGAGATGCGCACACCGGCCGTGGTGTCGGCGGTGCTGCACGTATTCGTGCTGGGCGCGGCCGTGCTCAACCTCGACCTGTTCAGCAAGCCGCCGCTGCTCGACCCCGAACCGGTGATGGTCGAGTTCGAGGCGATCGACAAGAAGGCGGGCGCGCCCACCGTCGGCAACCCGCCGCCGCAGCCCAAGGAAGCGCCGATCGCGCAGGAGACCTCCAAGGCACCGCCCCCCAAGACGTCCGACCCGCCGCCGGCGCCGGAGCGGCCCAAGCCGGAAATCGCCGAAGCACCCAAGCCCGCGCCGCCGGTCGAGAAGCCAAAACCAGAGGTCGCCGAGGCGCCCAAGCACACGCCGCCGGTCGAGAAGCCCAAGCCCGAGGTCGCCAAGCCGGCGGAGGATTTGATCGCGCTGAAACCC
>CAYRBQ010000487.1:0-3529 GCA_964422305.1 uncultured Reyranella sp.
CCATGACCGCCTCCTGGTCCCACGGGAACAGGATCCAGGTGTCCTGGCTCACCTCGGTGATGTAGCTGTCGACCACCGGGCGGCCGGCGGGCTTGGCATAGACCGTGGCGAAATGCGCTTCCGGCAACATCGCACGCACCGCGCGGGCGGTGACGCCGGTGTCGACCAGGTCGTCGACGATCAGCCAGCCCTTGCCCTTGTCGGATTCGGCCGACGTGCCCTTGAGCAGCTCGACCTTGGCGCCGCGCTCCATGCGGTCGTAGGTCGAGCAGCAGACCGTGTCGATCAGGCGCAGGTTCAGCTCGCGTGCGACGATCGCCGCCGGCACCAGCCCGCCGCGGGTGATCGCCACCAGCCCCTTGAACGGCCCCAGGTCGGCCAGTCGCCAGGCCAGCGCCCGCGCATCGCGGTGCAACTCGGTCCACGACACGGGAAACATCTTGTTGTAGCCGGCACTGCTCGCCATGCGATTTCGCCCCTGCCTCTGTCCGGTTTGGCTTGCCCCTTCGCAAGGGCTGCACTAACACCTTCGACCGGCGCATTGAAGCGCGGGCCTCAGGGAAAATAGGCACGGAGTCCGGGAAATTATGGGATTTGAGTTCACGCCCGCCTTCTGGAGCGGCCTCACCCAGATCATTCTGGTGAACATCGTCCTGTCGGGCGACAACGCGCTGGTCATCGCGCTGGCCTGCCGGAACCTCGAGAAGAGGCACCAGAAGCCCGCGATCCTGGCCGGCAGCGCCGGCGCGATCATCCTGCGCATCATCTTCGTGCTGATCGTCGACCAGCTCCTCAAGATCTCGTTCCTCAAGCTCGGTGGCGGCCTTCTGCTGCTGTGGATCGGCGTCAAGCTGGTGCAGGGAGAGGAGGAGCATGGCGATGGGGTCAAGGGCGCCGGCTCCGTCTGGGGCGCCATCCGTACCATCATCATCGCCGACGCCGTCATGAGCCTCGACAACGCCATCGCCATCGCCGCCGCGGCGCACGGCGATACGACGCTCATCATCCTCGGACTGCTGATCAGCATCCCGCTCATCATCTTCGGCGCCACGCTCATCATGGCGCTGCTCAACCGCTTCCCGATCATCGTCATCGCCGGTGGCGCGCTGCTCGGCTGGATCGCCGGCGAGGTCATCGCCACCGATCCCGGCTATGCAGACAAGCTCGCCACCATGATCCCGAACCACAAGACGGTGTTCGAGGTCGGCGGTGCCGTCATCACGGTCGCCATCGGCTACTTCCTGCAGCATCGCGCCAAGCAGCGTCGTCACGCCGAGCCGGTCGATCTCGCCACGGACAAGGGCAAGGAGTAGCGGCCATGGCCAAGATGAAAGCGATCCTCGTCGCGGTCGACGGTTCGGACTATTCCGATCGCGCCACCCGGCATGCGGTCGACCTGATGGCCGCGGGCAGCGCGCTCGAGCTCCACCTGCTGAACGTGCAGCCGAGCCTCGGCGGCGCGGTCTCGGCCTTCGTGTCGAAGGAGCAGATCGACTCGCATCACCGCGAGGAAGGCGAGAAGGCGCTGGCCTCGGCCGTGGCGCTCGCCAAGGCGGCGTCGGTCCCGGCCAAGACGCATATCGGCGTCGGCCGCCAGGGCGAGATCGTCGCCGACTTCGCGCGGAAGCTCGGAGCCGGCCTCGTCGTGCTGGGCACGCGCGGTCACACCGGCCTCGCCGGCGTCCTGCTGGGCTCGGTGGCGCAGGACGTGATCGCGCACTCCAAGGTGCCCGTCACCCTCGTGAAGTAGCCATCCCGGCCCGGACGGCGTAAAAACGCGGCCCGACAGGAGGGCCGCGACTTGGGCGAGGAGATGTGGCGACACGAGGCGCTGGCGCCCTATGCGACCCTGCCGTGGAAGAGCCGCGGCCGCCTCCATCCCGAGCCCGACGCGCCGAGCCGCAGCCCGTTCCAGCGCGATCGCGACCGTATCATCCACTCGACAGCGTTCCGGCGGCTGAAGCACAAGACCCAGGTCTTCGTCTATCACGAGGGCGACCACTACCGGACGCGCCTCACGCACTCGCTCGAGGTCGCCCAGATCGCGCGCACCATCTGCCGCGTGCTGCGGCTCGACGAGGACCTCGGCGAGGCGGTGGCGCTCGCGCACGATCTTGGCCACACGCCGTTCGGCCATGCCGGCGAGGAGGCGTTGCACGGCGCGATGAAGCCCCATGCCGGCTTCGACCACAACGCCCAGACACTGCGCATCCTCACCAAGCTCGAGGACCGCTATGCCGAGTTCAACGGGCTGAACCTCACCTGGGAGACGCTCGAGGGGGCGGTGAAGCACAACGGCCCGCTGTTGAAGCCCGGCCGCGCGCTCGACACGCTGCCGGCCGCCATCGTCGAATACTGCCGCGACCACGACCTCGAGCTCGACGGCCATGCCGGCCCGGAGGCGCAGGTCGCCGCGCTCTCCGACGACATCGCCTACAACAACCACGACATCGACGACGGACTGCGCGCCGGCCTGTTCGAGGTCAAGGACCTGCTCGAGCTGCCGCTGGTCGGCGAGATGTTCTCGATCGTGACGCAGAAGTATCCCGGCATCGACCAGACCCGGCTGATCCACGAAGCGGTGCGCCGCGTCATCAACGCCATGGTCGAGGACGTGCTGGCCGAGACGCGCAAGCGGCTGAAGGAGACGGCGCCGAAATCCGTCGACGACATACGCGCGCTCGGGCGGCCCGTGGTCGCCTTCTCCGAGCGCATGGCCGCCACCGACAGGACCGTCAAGGCGTTCCTCTACAAGCGCATGTACGAGCACTGGAAGCTCAACCGCTCGCACTCCAAGGCGCGCCGCGTCGTGGTCGACCTGTTCGATCTGCTGTTCGCCGAGCCCAACTGCCTGCCCTCGCCGTGGCGGGAGAAAGCCGAGCAGGCCGCCACCCATGCCCGGGCCCGCGTGGTCGCCGACTACATCGCCGGCATGACCGACCGCTTCGCGCTCGACGAGCACAAGCGGCTCTTTGATCTCTACGAATAAAGCTGCAATACCCCGGCCCCATGAATCCCTACCGCCATTTCATCGGCGAGATCGTCGCGGCGCTGCAATCCATGCAGGCGGCCGGCGAATTGCCGGAAAAGCTCGATTTCTCGGCCATCACGGCCGAACCGCCGCGCGATGCCGCGCACGGCGACATCGCGACCAATGCGGCCATGGTGCTGGCGAAGGCCGCGGCAAAGAAGCCGCACGAGATCGCCGACGCGCTGCTGCCGCGCCTCAAGGCCAGCGCCGACGTGACCGACGGCTCGGTGGCGGGGCCGGGCTTCATCAACCTCAAGATCGCCGACGGCTTCTGGCGCGAGCGCCTGCGCGACTGCCTGAAGGCGGGCATCGCCTACGGCGATTCGACGATGGGGCAGGGCGCCAAGGTGAACGTCGAGTACGTCTCGGCCAACCCGACCGGGCCGCTGCACGTGGCGCATGCGCGCGGCGCGGTGGTGGGCGACGCGCTCGCCAACCTGCTCGCCAAGGCGGGCTACGACGTCACCAAGGAATACTACATCAACGACGCCGGCGCGC
>CAYRBQ010000488.1:0-3521 GCA_964422305.1 uncultured Reyranella sp.
ATACCGGCTTCAACAACGCCGAATTCGACAAGCTGCTCGACGATGCCGCCCAGGAAGGCGACATGGCCAAGCGCGACGAAATCCTGAAGAAGGCCAACAACCTGCTCTACGAGGAAGCGCCGGTCTGGTTCTTCAACTACAACAAGGCGGTGCTGGCCTACCAGCCGTGGGTCCACGGCCTGCAGGCCAACCCGACCGAGATCACGCACCAGTATCCGGAAGAGATTTGGGTCGACACGCGGTCTCCCGCCAAGTGATGCCCCGACCCATCGCCGTCTACGCTCCGTCTTCCGGAGCGTAGACGGATGCTTCTCGTTCTCGCACGCCGGCTCGCCAACGTGGTGCCGACGGTCGTCGCCGTCATGGCGCTGGTCTTCCTGCTGTTCTCCGTCCTGCCCGGCAGCTTCATCTCGGGCATGAACGAGGACGGCCGCTCGACCATCGATCCGGCGGTGATGGAGCGCATGCGCAAGGAGATGGGCCTCGACGATCCCCTGCCCGAGCGCTTCGCCCGCTACATGGTCAATATCGTCACCGGCGATCTCGGCACCTCCTTCCGCACCCGCGAGCCGGTGACCAAGCTGATCGGCGTCCGGGTCTGGCCGTCGCTGAAGCTGGTGTTCGCCGCCATGCTGTTCGCGATCAGCGTCGGCGTGACCCTGGGGTTTCTCGCGGCATTGCGGCCCGGAAGTCTGATCGACACCGCCGCCATGGTCGGCGCGATCTCGGGCCTGTCGCTCAGCCAGTTCTGGTTCGGCCTGATGCTGATGTACCTCTTCGCCCTGACCCTGGGCTGGCTGCCGAGCTTCGGTTACGGCGATGGCGGCCTGCGCAATCTCATCCTGCCGGCGGTGGCATTGGGCGTCGGTCCGATGGCGCTCCTGGCTCGCACCACACGCGCCGCCGTGCTCGACGTGCTGAACGCCGATTTCGTGCGCACCGCACGCAGCAAGGGCATGAGCGAGCGCCTGGTGGTGAAGTGGCACGTGCTGCGCAATGCGCTGGTGCTGGTCGTGACCATCGTCGGCCTGCAATTCGGATCTCTGATGGGCCAGGCCGTGGTGGTCGAGAAGCTGTTCGCCTGGCCGGGCGTCGGCTCGCTGCTGGTCGATTCGGTGTTCCAGCGTGACATGCCGGCGGTCCAGGGCTGCATCCTGATGATCGTGCTGTTCTTCCTGCTCATCAACACGCTCGTCGATCTTGCGTATGTCGCGATCGATCCGCGCATCCGCTATCGCTGACATGCCGAAGCTGAAGGGCGGCTCCTCTCTCTGGATCGGCGGTGGGCTGGTGGCGTTCGCAATCCTCGTCGCCCTTCTCGCGCCCTGGATCGCGCTGACCGACCCGGTGATGGCCGCCAACCTGATGAACGCCGAGATCCCGCCGGACTGGGAGTATCCGTTCGGCACCGACGCACAGGGCCGCGACATCTACTCGCGCATCGTCTATGGCGCGCGCGTCTCGCTCACGGTCGGCATCGCGAGCCAGATCTGCAACAGCCTGATCGGCGTCACCCTGGGGCTCACCGCGGGCTATTGGGGCGGCTGGTGGGACGACGTGGTGAGCGGCCTCACCAATCTCATGCTCGCCATCCCCTCCCTGGTTTTCGCGCTCGCCATCATGGCGATCCTGGGACCCGGCCTGTTCAGCCTGGTGGTGGCGCTCGGCCTCACGAGCTGGTCCTTCTCCTGCCGCATCGCGCGCGCCCAGGTCCTGTCGCTGAAGAGCCAGGGCTACATCCAGGCCGCGCGCATCCTGGGCTACAGCGACCTGCGCATCATGTTCACGCAGGTGCTGCCCAACATCCTGGGACCGCTGATCGTGATCGCCACGCTCGGCATGGGCGGCGCGATCCTGGCCGAAGCGGCGCTGTCCTTCCTCGGCCTCGGCATCCGCCCGCCCTTCCCGAGCTGGGGCAGCATGCTCGCGGAAGCGCGCGACCAGATCCGCACCGTGCCGTGGCTGTCGGTGTTCCCGGGGCTGGCGATCTTCTTCACCGTGCTCGGCCTCAACCTGCTGGGCGACGGCCTGCGCGACATCCTCGATCCGCAGTCCACGACGAGGCGCGGATGAGCCCGCCGCTCCTCAAGGTCGAGAACCTGCGCATCGCGCTGGCGGGCGACGGCACGACCTACAACGCCGCCGAGAACGTCTCCTTCGAGATCGGCCGCGGCGAGGCCTTCGGGCTGGTGGGCGAGTCGGGCTGCGGCAAGAGCATCACCGCGCTGGCCGTGATGGGCCTGCTGCGCCGGCCGCTGTCGCTGGCCGGCGGCCGCATCGTGCTCGACGGGCAGGAGATCCAGGATGCGCCGCCGGCCGAGATGCGCCGCCTGCGCGGCAAGCGCATCGCCATGATCTTCCAGGAGCCGATGACGGCGCTCAATCCGCTGTCGCCGGTCGGCCGGCAGATCGCCGAGATGTTCGTCCTGCACCGGGGCATGGGCTGGAGCGAGGCGATGGACCGCGCCGAGGACGCGCTGCGCCAGGTCCGCGTGCCCTCGCCGGAGCGCCGCATCAAGGACTACCCGCACCAGCTCTCGGGCGGCATGCGCCAGAGGGTGATGATCGCCATCGCGCTGGCCTGCGGCCCCGATCTTCTGGTGGCCGATGAGCCGACCACGGCGCTCGACGTCACCGTGCAGGCCGAGATCATCGACCTGATGGCCGAGCTCTGCGCCGCCAAGGGCACGGCGATCCTGATGATCAGCCACGATCTCGGCCTGGTCGCCAACATGTGCAAGCGCGTCGCCGTGATGTACGCCGGCCGCATCGTCGAGAGCCAGGTGTCCGATGCGATCTTCGCGCACCCGACGCATCCCTACACGCGGGGCCTGGTCGACTCGCTACCGCGGCTCGGCGAACGCTCCAAGCGGGGCCGCCAGCGCCTGCGCGAGATCTCGGGCGTCGTGCCCTCCATCGCGGCCTATCCTGCGGGCTGCCGCTTCAACCCGCGCTGTCCCGCCGTCACCGATATCTGCCGCGCCAGTGCGCCGGAGATCACGCCGCTGCCGGCCGACGGACTGGTGAGGTGCCACCACCATGGCTGACACGCTGCTCTCGCTCGACGATCTCGCCGTCCACTTCAAGGTGGGCAACGCATTGGCGGGCGGTATCAAGACACTGAAGGCGGTCGACGGCGTCACGCTCGACATCAAGCCCGGCGAGTGCCTGGGCCTGGTGGGCGAATCGGGCTGCGGCAAGTCCACCCTGGCACTCGCCATCATGGGCCTGCTGCCGCCGACCCGCGGCACGATCGATGTCGGCGGCCAGCAGATCGGCCGCGGTACGATGCCCGACCGGATGGAGATGGCGCGCACGGTGCAGATGGTCTTCCAGGACCCCTACGCCTCGCTCAATCCGCGCCAGACGGTGCGCCGCACGCTCGCCGATCCGCTGCGCATCCACGGCGTCACCGACAAGGAAGAGGTCGAGGCGCGAGTCATGGACATGATGGCCAAGGTCGGACTCAGGCCCGATCATGCCGACCGCTATCCGCACGAATTCTCCGGCGGCCAGCGCCA
>CAYRBQ010000489.1:0-3510 GCA_964422305.1 uncultured Reyranella sp.
ACATGTGCCAGTTCTTGCCGTGGCGGATGATGCTCTGCGCGCGCGCGCAGACATGGGTGAAGCCGCGATGCACCTCCTCGTCGCTGACCGGCTTGCCGGCGACCGGCTCGGGCGCTTGGTTGTGGTAGGTGACGACGAGGTTGAACACCTTCCAGCCAGAGAGCGGGTAATGGACGATGTGGCACTTCGGTCCGGCCCACAGCGTCGCCGCGTTCCAGCGCAGATCCTCCGGCATCAGCTCGGTCGGGATCACCGACCGGTAGGTCGTGTGGCCCGAGACGCGCGGCGGACCGTCGTTCGCGACCTGGCGACGGACATGCGACCAGAGCCCGTCGGCGCCGACCAGTGCGCGGCCTCTCACCGTCTCGCCGCTGGCGAGCTTCGCGGTGACGCTCGATCCGTCCTGGTCGTAGCCCGTGACCTCGGCGCTGGTGCGCAGGTCGATCAGCGCATGATCCCGGCAGCCCTTCAGCAGAACGCCGTGCAGGTCGCCGCGATGGACGACGGCGTAGGGGTTGTTGAAGCGGGCGCGGAACTTTTCCTTGAGATCGATGTGGCAGATCTCGCCGTCGGCGAGGGCGTCCATGAGGCGGAGCTGATCGATGTAGACCGCCATGCCGCGCGCGGCCTCGCCGACGCCCAGCCGGTCGAAGCAGTGGAAGGCATTTGGACCGAGCTGGATGCCGGCGCCGATCTCGCCGAGCTTGCCGGACTTCTCGAGGACCAGCGAGGAGACGCCCTTCTGGGCGAGCGCCAGGGCGGCGGCGAGACCGCCGATGCCGCCGCCGGCGATCAGGATCCTATCTGGGCCCACCCACCACCTTCTCGTCGTGCAAGCGGGCGATCTCGTGGCCCGGCAGTCCGAGGATACCCGAAAGGATCTCGTCCGTATGCTGGCCCAGCACCGGCGCAGGCCGCGGCGGCTGTCGCGGCACGGCGCCGAACTGCAGCGGCGAGGCGGCGACCGGATAGCGGCCGATGCCCGGCTGGTCGAGCACGGTGAACATCGGATTGTCGCCGACATTGGCTTTGTCGGCCGCCAGCTCGCGAAAGGTCTGGTAGGGCGCCCACAGCGCGCCGGCCTTCTTGAGCGCCGCGCTCACGTCGGCCGCGCTGTTGGCGGCGACCCACGGCTCGATCACGGCGCAGAGCCGATCACGGGCGTTCCAGCGGCCGGCGTCGGTCTTCAGGTCGTGGCCCGTTTCGGCTTCGATCTTCCGGAAGGCGTCGGCGAACCCGCCGGCGCTCGCCAGCGCATCGACGTGGCGATCGGAGAAGATGCAGATCATGACGAAGCGGCCGTCCCTGGTCCGGAAGTCGCGGCCGAAGGTGCCGAAGATCTCGTTGCCGAAGCGCGGGCGGTCGACCTGGTTGACGACGGCCTCGCCGATATAGCCCAGCGCCGAGGTGACGGAGAGCGCCATGTCCTGCAGCGGCAGCACGATCCTCTGGCCCTGCCCCGTCATGCGGCGATGCCGCTCGGCCGCCAGGATCGCCATGGCGCCGGCATAGGCGGTGGCGAGATCCCACGGTGGCGCCACGGCATTCACCGGGCCTTCATGGCCGACCGGGCCGGTCGCCATCGGGAAGCCGGTGATGGCGTTGACCGTGTAGTCGACGTTCGCCGTGCCGTGCCGGTCGCCCACGATGTTCAGCGCGATCAGGTCGGCGCGCTTCTTCGAAAGCTCCTCGTAGGCGAGCCAGCCGCGTGCCGGCATGTTGGTGGTGAAGATCCCCGCGCCCTCGCCCGGCGACGTGATGAGCGCCGTCAACAACTCGCGCCCCTTGGGGTTGCGCAGATCGACCGCGATCGAGCGCTTGCCCTTGTTGAGGCCCGCCCAATAGATCGACTTGCCGTCCTTCGTGATCGGCCAGCGGTCGCTGTCGAGGCCGCCGGCGATGTCGTCGAAGCGGATCACGTCGGCGCCCATCTGGGCCAGGGTCATGCCGCCCAACGGTGCGGCAATGAAGGCCGAGCCTTCGACGATGCGAAGGCCCGCAAGAATGCCGGTCATCCTCTATTTCCTGCCCAGCGTGTGCTCGCGCTTCTCGAGCCACCAGCCGTATTCCGGCGTCCACAGCTCGAAGTCGCGGTCGCAGCCCAGCGCCTGCGCCGCATGCAGCGCCCAGAAGGGCTCGTAGAGCGCCTGCCGTCCGATCGCGATCAGGTCGGCATCGCCCGCCTGCAGCACGGCCTCGGCCTGCGGCCCGTCGAGGATCAGGCCGACGGCCATGGTCGGGATGCCCGCCTGCTTCTTCACCGCCGACGCGAACGGCACCTGGAACCCCAGCCCGCGCTTCACGCCCGCCGCCGTGGCCGCACCGGCAATGCCTCCCGAGGAGCAGTCGATCACGTCGACGCCGATCGCCTTCAGCTCCTTGGCGAAGGCCACGGTGTCGTCGACATCCCAGCCGCCGCCGCCGTCGACCGCGGAGACACGCACGAACAGCGGCCTGCTCTCGGGCCATGCCCGGCGCACGGCGCGCGCCACGTCGAGCGGGAAGCGCATGCGGCCGGCGCGGTCGCCGCCGTACTTGTCGTTGCGCGTGTTGCTGATCGGCGAGAGGAACTGCGCCAGCAGGTAGCCGTGCGCGCCGTGGATCTCGAGCACGTCGTAACCCGCCGCATCGGCGCGCTTGGCCGCCGCCGCGAACTTCGCGACCAGCTCCTCGATCTCGGCGGCCGACAGGGCGCGCGGCTTCAACCAGCCCTCGGCGGCCGGAAGGTCGGTCGGACCGACCACCTCCCACTTCTTCCAGCCCGCGCCCGTCGGTCCCAGCTCGCCGGGTTTGTCGAAGGTGCGCGGCGTGGAGCCCTTGCGGCCGGAATGCGTGATCTGGGTCGCAGCGAGCGCGCCCTCGTTCCTGATGAACGTCGTCAGCCGCCTGTGGCTCTCGATCTGGCCATCGTCCCACAGGCCGAGATCGCCCTGCGTGACCCGGCCGCGCGGTTCGACGGCGCAGTTCTCGGTGAAGACGATCCCGAACTTGCCCAGCGCGAACTTGCCGAGGTGGACGAGATGGAAGTCGTTCACCAGCCCGTCGGTCGCGCGGAACTGAACCATGGGAGAGACGACGCAGCGGTTGGGGGCCGTGACGCCGCGCATCTTGAGCGGCGTGAAGAGGAGCGGTTTCTGCAAGGGTCGGTCACTCCGACGGGATGGCTTCGGGAGGCGCCGACCATAGACCGCCCGCCCGGGCCGGGCCTATCCTTCCCGCATGTTTGACCTCGTCATCCGAAACGGAACCGTGATCGACGGCTCGGGCGCCCCGCGCCGCATCGCCGATGTTGCAGTGCAAGATGGGAAGATCGCCGCCGTCGGGCCGAAGCTCGGCACCGGCCGTCGCGAGATCGACGCATCGGGACTCGTCGTGGCACCGGGCTTCGTCGACATCCACACGCACTATGACGGACAGGCGACCTGGGATCCGTTCGTCACGCCCTCTTCCTGGCATGGCGTCACGACGACGGTGTTCGGCAATTGCGGTGTCGGCTTCGCGCCGGTCCGC
>CAYRBQ010000490.1:0-1740 GCA_964422305.1 uncultured Reyranella sp.
GGTGCGCCTCGATGAGGCGCGCGAGCTGCCGCTGCCCACCATCACGGGCCTCATCCTCGGCGAGATCGGCCGGCTGGTGAAGGAGCCGCCCAATCGCAAGAAGCAGCGCAAGATCCCGCTCTTCACGACGGTGCATCGCAAGCACCTGATGCTCGAGGAATAGCCTCGTGGCGGCGCGTGCCGAGAACGCCCCGCCGCCCGCCGCGTCCCGGCGCCCCGATGTCGTGAGCGTGCTGCCGCGTGCCGGCGTCCGCCTGCGCGTGCTGGTGCTGATCCGTTGGGCTGCCGTCGCTGGCCAGGTCTTCACTGCCGCCGTTGTGCACTGGGGCCTGGGCTTTGCGCTGCCGGTGCTCGCGGTCGGCGGCACCATCGCGCTCTCGGCTCTGCTCAACCTCACGGTCAGCATCGGCCGTCCGGCATCGGCGCGCATCGACGACCGCGAAGCCGCCATCTTTCTCGCCTTCGACATCGTGCAACTCGCGGTTCTGCTCTATCTCACGGGCGGTCTCGTCAATCCGTTCTCGCTGCTGCTGCTGGCGCCGGTCGCGATCGGCGCCACCATCCTGTCGCTCGCGAGCAACATCGCGCTGACGCTGCTCACCATCATCAGCATCGCGCTGCTCGGTCTCTTCCATCAGCCGCTCCCCTGGAAGGGGCCGTTGCCCGATCTGCCGGAGATCTATCGCGTCGGTGTCTGGGCCGGCCTGTCGCTGACGACGTTGCTGATCACACTCTACGGCTGGCGACTGGCGGAGGAAGCGCGCCAGATGGCGACGGCGCTCGCCGCAGCCCAGGCAGCGCTGGCGCGCGAGCAGCAGCTCTCCGCGCTGGGTGCGCTCGCCGCCGCCGCCGCCCATGAACTGGGCTCGCCGCTCTCCACCATCGCTGTCGTGGCCAAGGAAATGGAGCGCGAGATCGAGCCCGACGATCCGCTGCGTGAGGATGTCGAACTGCTGGCTGCGGAGTCCGATCGCTGCCGTTCCATCCTGGCGCGCCTCTCGGTCGATCCCGCCGGCGACGTCTCCGACGCCTATACGCTGGTGCCGCTGCCGGCCCTGATCGAGGCGGCGGCGCAGAACTATGGCCGCGAGGAGATCGAGATCGCCTTCGAGTCCGGTCCGGTGGGCGAGGGTGTGCCCACCCTGGCGCCCATCCAGGTGCGCAGCCCGGAGATCATGCAGGGCGTCGGAAACATCGTGCAGAACGCCGTTTCCTTCGCCCGCCGCGAGGTCCGCATCGTCACCCGCTGGACCACCGAATGGTCGGAAGTCGAGGTGACCGACGACGGACCGGGCTTTTCCGAGGCGCTGCTCGATGAGCTGGGGACCCCCTTCATCTCGACCCGCCAGGGCGAGGAGGGCCACATGGGCTTGGGTGTCTTCATCGCCAAGACACTACTGGAGCGTACCGGCGCCAACGTGACCTTCGGAAATCGCAGTTCCACGGGCGGCGGCGCCGCCGTGTCGGTGCGCTGGCCAAATCCCGTCTTCAAGGCTACATAGCGGCCGATGTCGAAGGAGTCGCCATGACCCAGGACAGCGGCGCCAACCGCCCGATCGCACCGATTCTCGCCGGGACGACGAGCAACAAGGACCGCACTCTTCTGATCGCCGACGACGACGCGGCGTTTCGCAACCGCATTGCGCGGGCGCTTGAGCAGCGCGGCTTCATCGTGACGGCCGTCGGCTCGGTCGCCGAAGCGCTGGCGCAGACCGCGCGACCGCCGGCTTTCGCCGTGCT
>CAYRBQ010000490.1:1750-3501 GCA_964422305.1 uncultured Reyranella sp.
AGCTGGTGCAGCCGTTGCGCCAGGCGCGGCCCGACATCCGCATCGTCGTGCTGACCGGCTACGGCAATATCGCGACCGCCGTCGCCGCCGTGAAGGAAGGCGCCGTCGACTATCTCGCCAAGCCCGCCGACGCCGACGCGATCGAGCAGGCACTGACGGCGCACGGCCGCAAGCTGCCGCCGCCGCCCAGCAACCCGATGTCGGCCGACCGCGTGCGCTGGGAGCACATCCAGCGCGTCTTCGAGCAGTGCGACCGCAACGTCTCGGAGACGGCGCGCCGTCTCAACATGCACCGGCGCACCTTGCAGCGGATCCTCGGCAAGCACGCGCCGCGCGAACACTGAAGCGCTCAAGCTGATCGCGGCCCAGCTCCTGCTCAATGCGCTGGCGCTGGGCATGGCCTACGCGCTGATCGCGCTTGGTTTCGTCCTCGCCCTGAACGCCGCCGGCGCGGTCAACTTCGCGCACGGCGACCTCGTGGTCCTGGGCGGCGCTGTCGCCGTCGTCGCAAGCCTCTGGACCGGTCTACCCGGGCCGCTGCTCCTGCCGATCGTCGCGCTCGTCCTCGGCGCCACGGGCATCCTGGCGGCACGGGTCGCCATCCAGCCGCTGTCCGGCCGTCCGCCCGAGGCCACGTTCGTCGCCACCATCGCGCTCGCCGCCATCATCGAGCAGGGCCTCACCGTGAGCCTCGGCGCCGCGCCGCTTACGACGCCGCCGTTCGCCGGCAGCGGCACCATCGAGATCGGCGGCCTCGCGCTGGGACGCCAGCCGCTCGCCATTCTCGTGGTGGGCGCCATGCTCGTCGCGGCCGTGTGGTTCCTGCTCGAGCGCACGCAGCTCGGCCGGCGCATGCGCGCCGTGTCGTCAGACCGTTACATGGCCCGCGCCGTCGGCATTCCGGTCGGCCGCTACGTAATGCTCTCGCTGGCACTGGCCGGCGCACTGGCCGGCATCGCGGGCTTCCTGCTCGGCCACCAGTTTCTCGTCGCCCCCACCCAGGGCGCAGGCCACATGTTGAAGGCCTACATTGCCGTCGCGATCGGCGGGTGGGGCAGCGTGCCCGGCGCCTTGGTGGGTGCGCTGGGCATCGGTCTTTTCGAGACCTTCGTTTCCGCGGCTCTCGGGGATGCCTGGGCCTCGGCTGCGCTCTACATCGCCGTGCTCGCGGTGCTGGTCCTGCGGCCGCAGGGCCTGTTCGGCGAGCCGGTCGGCAGGCGCGCCTGACGATGCCCAAGCTGGGGTGGTTCTGGACCGTCGTCCTGGTGTTGCTGCCGCTCGCAGCGCTGCTCGTGCTGCCGCCATTCGGTCAGCGCATGGTGACCCTGGTCGGTATCTACGCGCTGATGGGCGGGGGCTATCAGCTCGTGTTCGGCCAGCTCGGCGCGCTCAACCTGGCGCAGGGCGCCCTGTTCGGTTTGGGTGCTTACACGCTGGCGCTGCTCGCGCCGGCAACCGGGCTGCTCGCCTTGCCGCTGGCGGCGCTCGTAGCCGCGGCGACGGCGGCGCTGGTCTGTGGGCCGCTGCTGCGCCTGCAGTCGCATTACTTCGCGCTCGCCACCTTGGCGCTCGCCGCCCTCGTCAATCTCGTCGCCGTTCATGCCGAGGACCTGACCGGCGGTGCCAACGGCCTCGCAGGCTTCACGGCCACGTTGCCGACCGGCACGGCGCTGCTGGTTCTGGTGTGGGGCTGCCTGATTGCGGCGGTCCTCGCCCACGCGCACTTGTTCCGCGGCCCGCTTGGTCACCAG
>CAYRBQ010000491.1:0-3493 GCA_964422305.1 uncultured Reyranella sp.
GATCGGCATCACGGTGAACGACACGACACTCGGCACCACCGTCGCCAACCTCGGCATGACCGACGTCAAGTTCCCCAAGCCGGTCTTCCACGGCGACACGCTGCGCGTGCGCACCAAGGTGCTGAGCGTACGCGAGAGCCAATCGCGTCCCGATGCCGGCATCGTCGAGTTCGGCCACAGTGCGCTCAACCAGCGCGGTGAGGTCGTGGCCGAGTGCACCCGCCAGGCGTTGATGCGCAAGAAACCCAAGGGCTGAGAGACAAGATGCGTTCTTTCCTGTTCGTACCCGCCGATTCCGAGCGCAAGCTCGCCAAGGGTCCGCTCTCCGGTGCCGACGGCCTGATCCTCGATCTTGAGGATTCCGTCGCGACCGACCGCAAGAAGGTCGCACGCGACATGTCGCTCGCCTACCTGAAGTCGGCCGACCGCGCCAAAGGCCCCAAGCTCTACGTGCGCGTGAACGCCCTCGACACCGGCCTGACCTTGGGCGACCTCGCCGTCGTCATGCAGGGCAAGCCCGACGGCATCGTCTTCCCCAAGTGCGTCGGCCAGAAGGACATCGACCTGCTCGCGACCTATCTCGATGCTCTGGAGACACGCGAAGGCACGGAAGCCGGCACAACCCGCATCCTCACCATCGCGACCGAGAGCGCCGCGGCGATCCTCGCGCTCACTGCCGCGCCCGCGAAGCATCCGAGGCTGATCGGCCATTCCTGGGGCGGCGAGGATCTGATGGCCGATCTCGGCGCGCTGGCCAAGGGCCCCTCGCCCGGCGTCTACGACGACACGTTCAAGCTCGCCCGCACGATCAACCTGATGGCGTCGGTCGCCGCGGGCGTCACCGCCTACGACACGGTCTATCCCGACATCAGGAACGTCGAGGGTCTGCGCGCCGAGGCGCACGAGGCGAGGCGCATGGGCTACGGCGGCAAGATCGCCATCCATCCCGACCAGGTCGCGATCATCCACGAGGTCTTCACGCCGAGCGCCGCCGAGATCGACTGGGCAAAGCGCGTCGTCGCAGTCTTCGAGGGCAATCCCGGCGCGGGCGTCCTCACCATGGACGGCAAGATGCTCGACAAGCCGCACCTCGTGCTGGCCCGCCGCCTTCTGTCCCGCGCCGGATGAAGGACAATTTCGGCCTCCTCACGACTCTCGACAAGCTGTTCGGCGGCGAGCGTTCCTCGCTGCTGACCTTGCGGGAGTTCCTCGAGGGGCTGGAAGGCCGCTCCTACGCCTTCGCCATCCTGGCGCTCAACGTGCCGAACGTGATTCCGACGGGCATCCCGTGGCTGTCGACGATCACCGGCGTGCCGATGATCCTGCTGCTCGTGCAATACTTCGCCGGCCGGCCGGTGCCGTCGCTACCCGATGCGATCGGCAAACGCGGGCTGCCGCGCGGCAAGCTGCAGGACTTCCTGGGCCGCATCCGCCGCTTCATCCGCTGGCTCGAGGCCACCGTGCACGCGCGGCACGAATGGTGGGTCAACGGGATGCCGCGGCGTCTGCTCATCGCGACGTGGGCGGCCAACATCGTTCTCCTCGCGCTGCCGATCCCGTTCGACAATCTTTTTCCGGCCTATGCGATTCTCTTCTTCTGTTTTGCTTTGATCGAAGATGACGGAGTCATGGCGATCTGCGGCTGGATCATGACCTTCGTTACCGCCCTCTGGACCGTATTCCTCCTGATGGTCGGGCATGCCGCAATCACAGCCGTAATTTCGACGCTGCGGAGCAATATCCTGGGTTGATGATTACCAGGATTCAGCCCGTCCAAACGCCCAGCCTGATCGCCGATCTCGATCGCGGCTTCTCCCTGCCGGCCCGCTGGTACACCGACCCGTCGATCACCCAGCGGGAGATCGCGCGCATCTTCCGCAAGAGCTGGAACTATATCGGTCCGCTCTCGCAGCTCGCGAACGTCGGCGACTACATCACCGGCTATGCCGGCGGCGTGCCGGTCGTCGCCGTGCGCAATGAGCATGGCCTCGCCGCCTTCGTGAACGTGTGCCGCCATCGTCGGCACGAGGTCATGAAGGGTCGCGGCAACGCGAAGATGATGCAGTGCGGCTACCACGCCTGGACCTACGACCTCGCGGGCGGGCTCAAGCGCGTGCCGAGGGCGCAGAGCGAGCCCGACCTGTGCCTTGAAGACTTCCCGCTGTTGCCGATCCGTATCGAGACCCTGGGCCCGTTCGCCTTCGTTCATCTCGACGGCAACGCGCCTTCGCTGATGTCGCTCTACGGACCGCTGCTCGACATCATCGCCGCCAGCGGCGTCGACCTCGACGCGCTGGTGCCGCACAGTCGCGACGAGTGGCGCTCGCAAGCCAACTGGAAGACGATGCTGGAGAACTATCTCGAGTGCTACCACTGCGCCGTCGCCCATCCGGGCTTCAGCGCGGCCATCGACGTGCGCCCGGATGCCTACAGCCTCGCCCCGCACGGCTGGTTCTTCAGCCAGAAAGGGCCGGTGCGGCCTCAGGCGCTGGCGGGCAACAGCAAGATCGACCTCTACGACGTCGCAGGCAAGGTCAGGCAGTCGCAGTATCACTTCCTCTGGCCGAACGTAACGATCAACATCAATCCGGGATTTCCCAACCTGTCGATCGACGTGTGGACGCCGGACGGTCCCAACGCGACCCGGGGATTCTCGGAGCAGTTCTTCGGCCCCGGCGTGAGCGAGGAGTTCACCCACTCACTGATCGCGTTCAACAAGCAGGTCGCCCGCGAGGACGACGAGCTCACGGACTCGGTGCAACGCGGCCTGCTGGGCGGCATCCCCGATCGCGGCCGCTTCCTGACTGCAAGCGAGCAACTGGTCGGCCGCTTCCAGAGGATGGTCGTCGATGCGGTGGGCGCCGACGTTTAGCGGCTAGTAGGAGCGCGGCATGCCGAGCACGTGTTCGGCCACGAAGTTCAGGATCATGTTGGTCGAGATCGGCGCCACCGTGTAGAGCCGCGCCTCGCGGAACTTGCGCTCGATATCATACTCCTCGGCGAAGCCGAAGCCGCCGTGCGTCTGGACGCACATCTCGGCGCAGGCCCACGACGCCTCGGACGCCAGCATCTTGGCCATGTTGGCCTCGGCGCCGGCGTTGATGCCGGCCTCGTACATCGATGCCGCCTTGCGCACCATCAGGTCGGCGGCCTCGATTTGCGTATAGGCCCGCGCAATCGGATACTGCACGCCCTGGTTCTGGCCGATCGGCCGACCGAACAGCTTGCGCTCCTTGGCGTAGTTCACGGCCTTCTCGATGAACCAGCGGCCGTCACCGATGCATTCCGAGGCGATCAGCACGCGCTCGGCATTCATGCCGCTCAGGATATAGCGGAAACCCTGTCCCTCCTCGCCGATCAGGCTGTCGGCCGGGATCTCCATGTTGTCGAAGAACACTTCGGTGCTGTTGTGGTTCATCATCGTCCGGATCGGACGAATGGTGAGGCCCTTGCCCAGCGCCGAGCGCATGTCGACCAGGAACACGGACAGGCC
>CAYRBQ010000492.1:0-3491 GCA_964422305.1 uncultured Reyranella sp.
CATGCCGATCATGATGGTGCAGATGTCGCTCACCATGGGCTACGCCATCCTGAACGCCGCGGGTCTCTCCTTCATCGGCCTGGGCGTGCGTCCGCCCGACGCCGAGTGGGGCATCATGGTCGCCGAGGGCGCCAACTTCATCCAGTCGGGCGAGTGGTGGATCGCGTTGTTCCCCGGCGCGACGCTGATGCTCGCCGTCTTCTGCTTCAACCTGCTGGGCGACGGCCTGCGCGACATCATCGATCCCCGGAAGCGGACATGAGTGCCGTCCCCGCCCTGGCCGTGGAGAATCTCTCGGTCGAGTTCCGCACGCGCTCGGGCGTGGTGAAGGTCCTCGACCAGGTGAGCTTCAGCGTCGACAAGGGCGAGACCATCGCGCTGGTGGGCGAGAGCGGTTCGGGCAAGTCGGTGACGGCCTTCGCCGTGATGGGCATCCTCGATCCGGCGGGCAAGGTGACCTCGGGCAAGGCCACCTTCGGCGGCACCGACCTGCTGGCGCTTTCCGAACGCGACCTCGCCGAGCAGCGCGGCCGCGAGCTCTCGATGATCTTCCAGAACCCGCGCACGGCGCTGAACCCGATCCGCAAGGTCGGCCGGCAGATCGCCGACGTGCTGGTCCGCCACGGCGGCGCCACCCGCAACGACGCGCCGCGTGCGGCGATCGAGATGCTGAAGAAGGTGCGCATCCCCGATCCCGAGCGGCGCGCCGAGGCCTATCCGTTCGAGCTGTCGGGCGGCATGTGCCAGCGCATCATGATCGCCATCGCGCTGGCCTGCCGGCCGGCCCTGCTGATCGCCGACGAGCCGACCACCGGCCTCGACGTCACGACGCAGGCGGTGATCATGGACCTGATCGGCGAGCTCGGCCGCGAGGCCGGCATGGCCACGATCTTCATCACCCACGACCTGGCGCTCGCCGCCGAATACTGCGACCGCATCGTGGTCATGCATGCCGGCCACATCGTCGAGAGCGCGCCCGGCCTCGAACTGTTCGCCGCGCCGCGCCATCCCTACTCGGCCAAGCTGCTGGCCGCGACGCCCGGCGAGACCGCCTCGCTCGCCGAGCTGGCCTCGATCCCCGGCGGCCTGCCCGACCTGCGCCGTGCCGACCTGCCGGCCTGCCGCTACAGCGGCCGCTGCGAGCGCAAGATCGAGGCCTGCGTGCAGCCGCTGCCGCACCGCGCCGTCAACGCGCACCACACCGTGGCCTGCTGGAACCCGCTATGACCGAGGCCCTCCTCGACATCGCCGAGCTCGCCAAGCGCTTCACCATCGGCGCCAAGGAGAATGTGCTGAAGCGGGCGGCGAGCTGGGGCAAGCCGGTGAAGCCGCTGCCGCAGCTCCACGCCGTCGACGAGGTGAGCTTCACCATCGGCAAGGGCGAGACCGTCGGGCTGGTGGGCGAATCGGGCTGTGGCAAGTCCACCCTGGTGCGCCTGATCAACCGGTTGCTCGATCCGACGTCGGGCAGCATCCGGCTCGCCGGCACCGAGCTGGCGGATTTCCGGGCGCGCGACTTCGCGGCCAATCCCAACCGCGCGCGTATCCAGATGGTCTTCCAGGATGCCGGCGATTCGCTGAACCCGCGCTACACCGCCGCCGACGCCATCGCCGATCCGATCCGCCGGCTGCGCTCCTTGTCCGGCGCGGCGCTCACCGAGCGTGTCGAAAAGCTCGCCGACATGACCGGCCTGCCGCGCGAGCTGCTGTCGCGGTTCCCGCACCAGCTCTCGGGCGGCCAGAAGGCCCGCGTCGGCATCGCCCGTGCCATCGCCGTCGAGCCGGAGCTGCTGATCCTCGACGAGCCGACGGCGGCGCTCGATGTCTCGGTGCAGGTCGTGATCCTGCAGCTCCTGCAGCAGCTCAAGCGCGAGCTCGGCATGAGCTACCTGTTCGTCAGCCACGATCTCAACGTCGTGCGTCTGCTCTGCGATCGTGTGCTGGTCATGTATCTCGGCAAGATCGTCGAGCAGGGGCCGGCCGCCGAGGTCTTCGCCGACCCCAAGCATCCCTACACACGCGCCTTGATCTCGGCGATCCCGCAGGCCGATCCCGAGAAGCGCGTCGGCCGGCTGCGGCTGGGCGGCGAGCCGCGCAGCCCGATCGATCCCGATCCCCGGGTCTGCCGCTTCTACGGCCGCTGCCCCGACGGCAATCCGCGCTGCGCCGAGGAGATGCCGGTCTTGCGCGCGGTGGGTCCGGCACGGCAGGTTGCCTGCCACTTCGCCGTCTCTTCTCCTCCCCCGTCCTACGGGGGAGGTGCCCCGTAAGCGGGGCGGAGGGGGACGGCGCGTATGAACGTTGTGCTCGGGCATCGTGTGTGGGGCTCTCCCCCTCCGGCCCTGCGGGCCACCTCCTCCGTATGACGGGGGAGGAGTGACATGGGGAGGTAGCAATGGCCGATGACAAGCCCGACGTCGCGCGTCTGGTCGAGGAGGGCGCGAAGGCGATCGGCCTCGCGATCGCGCCGGAGTACCGCGCCAACGTCATCCTGAATGTCGAGCGGTCGATGATGATCGCCAGGCCCCTGCTCGAGGTCGAGCTCGAGGACGAGCTGATGACCGCGCCGGTGTTCCGGCCGTGAGTGGGACGATGAGCGATCCCCTGTCGAAGACCGCCACGGCGACCGAGATCGCGGGCGCGGTGATGAGCGGCAAGGTCAAGGCCGCCGCCGTGATCGACGCCACCCTGAAGCGCATCGAAGCGGCCGAGCCCACGGTCAACGCCTTCACCGACGTCGTGGCGGAGCGCGCGAAGAAGCGCGCCGCCGAGATCGATGCCGGGCTCCATCGCGGGCCGCTGCTGGGCGTGCCCTTCGCCGTCAAGAACCTGTTCGACATCCAGGGTCTGCCGACGCGTGCCGGCTCGAAGATCAACGTCGACGGGCCGAAGGCCACGCGCGACGGCGCGCTGGTGCGCAAGCTCGAGGCGGCCGGCGCCATCCTGGTCGGCGGGCTCAACATGGGCGAATACGCCTACGACTTCACCGGCGAGAACGCCCACTACGGACCCTCGCGCAATCCCCGCGATCTCGGGCGCATGACCGGCGGCTCCTCCGGCGGCTCGGGCGCCGCCGTGGCGGCGGGCGAGGTGCCGCTGTCGCTGGGCTCCGACACCAACGGCTCGATCCGCGTGCCGTCCTCGCTCTGCGGCCTGTTCGGCCTGAAGCCGACCTACGGGCGGCTGAGCCGCGCCGGCTCGTTCCCCTTCGTCGATGCCTTCGACCATCTCGGGCCGCTGGCGCGCTCGGCCGAGGATCTGGCGCTCTCGTTCGACGCCATGCAGGGCTGGGATTCCGACGATCCGGTCTGCACCGACCGCCCGGTCGATCCGACCCTGCCGCGGTTGATCGAGGGGATCGGCGGCCTGCGCATCGCCATCGCCGGCGACTACTTTGCCAAGGGCGGCGAGCCCGAGGCCTTCGAGGCCGTGGCCACGGTCGCCAAAGCCCTCGGCGCCACCAGGACCGTCGTGCTGCCGCAGGCCGCGGC
>CAYRBQ010000493.1:0-3486 GCA_964422305.1 uncultured Reyranella sp.
GGCGAAGACCTTGTCCTTCTCGACCATCTTCTGGCTGGCGAGCACGGCCTTCTTCGGATCGTATTGGCTGTCCTCGGCGATCAGGCGGATCTTGCGACCATGAATGCCGCCCTTGTTGTTGATCTCCTCGACCGCGAGCTGCATGCCGTTGAGCACGGGCACGCCCCACACCTTGATCGGACCGGAGAGGTCCTGGTGGGTTCCGAGCACGATCTCGGTGTTCGTCACGCCCTGGTTGGTGACCTTGGTCTGCTGCGCGAACGCCGGCAGGGCGGCGAGGCCGACCGCGGCGCCCAGCAGGACCGGTTTCAGTAGTCTCATAAGCGTTGCCTCCTAAGCAAAGGCGCCCGTCTCTGATCGGGGAGAAGCGGGCGCCAACCCCCTCCCGTCCGGTGTTCCCCGGATTGCCTTCACTATGCCACGCCCGCGGCCGTTTTAAAGGCCCGGGCGGCGGAGTCCCGGCCCCCTACGCGGCCTGGGAGCGGTACATGGCGTCGATCTCGTTCTTGTATTTCTTGTTCACGAAGGTCCGCTTCAGCTTCATGGTCGGCGTCAGCTCCTCGTCCTCGGGCGTGAGCTGCTGCTCGATCAGGAAGAAGCGCTTGATCGTCTCGACCCGCGCCAGGTTGCCGTTGACCTTCTCGATCTCCGCCCAGATCAGGTCCTGCACCTCCTTGGAGCGGCACAGGCTGGCGTAGTTCGTGAACGGCACGTCGAGGTCCTGGGCGAACTTCTCGACCGTCTCGCGCTCGATCATGACGAGGCAGGTGAGGTAGGGCCGCTTGTCGCCGATCACGACGGCATCGCTGATGTAGGGCGAGAACTTGAGCTGGTTCTCGATCTCCGACGGCGTGACGTTCTTGCCGCCGGCGGTGATGATGATGTCCTTCATCCGGTCGGTGATCTTGACGTAGCCCTCGTTGTCGATCGTGCCGACGTCGCCGGTATGCAGCCAGCCGTCCTTGTCGACCGTCTCGGCGGTCTTCTCGGGCTGGTTGAGGTAGCCCATGAACACGAAGTCGCCCTTGATCAGGATCTCGCCCTGCGGGGATACCGAGACCTCGCCGTAGGGCACCGACTTGCCGACGGTGCCGAGCTTGATGCCGTTGGCCGGCATCGCCGTCGCCAGCCCGCAATTCTCCGTCTGGCCGTAGACCTCGAACATGTCGAGGCCGAGCGCCAGGTACCAGCGGATCAGCTCGGGCGAGATCGGTGCCGCGCCGGTGAACAGCCAGCGGCAGCGGTCCAGCCCGATCATCTTGCGGATGTTCCTCAGCACCAGCCAGTAGGCCGCCTGGAACTGCAGCCTCTCCAGCGCCGAGGGCTCGCGCTGCGCCAGCCGTGCGTCGGCAATGGCGAGGCCGGCATTGATGGCGCGCTTGTAGGCCCATTGCTGCAGCGGCGTGGCGTCCTTCAGGGCGATCATGATGCCGGCGTAGAACTTCTCCCACACGCGCGGCACGGCGCCGAACAGGGTGGGCTGCACCTCGCGGATGTTGTCGGGCACCGTCTCGGGGCTTTCGGCGAAGTTCGAGCAGACGCCGGTCGCGACCGAGTAGTAGCTGCCGGCGACGCGCTCGGCGACGTGGCAGAGCGGCAGGAAGGCCAGCCGCTCGTCGCCCTCGTACCAGCTCAGCGACAGCTCGGGATGCATGCAGTTCTGCATCGTGTAGACGACGTTGCGATGGCTGTGCATCGCCCCCTTGGGCGGGCCGGTGGTGCCCGAGGTGTAGACCAGGATCGCGAGGTCGTCGGGCTTGCGCGAGGCCACCAGCTCGTCGAACAGCGCCTCCCTGCCCTGGGCGTAGTTGCGGCCGCTCGCCATGAACTCCTCGAGCGAGACCACCATCGGGTCGCTGAAGGCCGTCAAGCCCTCCATGTCGAACACCACGATCTTCTTCAGGGTCGGGCAGCGCTCGCGCACCTCCAGCGCCTTGTCGAGCTGCTCGTCATCCTCGACGAACAGCACCATCGTGCTCGAATCGTTGATCAGGTACTCGACCTGCTTGGCGGAGTCGGTCGGGTAGATGCCCGACGAGACGCCGCCGGCGCACAGGATCCCGAAGTCGGCGTAGTTCCATTCCGGCACGGTGTTGGCCAGCACCGAGGCGACGTTGCCCGGCCGGAAGCCGAGTTCGTGCAGGGCGTAGGTCACGGCGCGCGAGCGCTCCAGCCACTGGTTCCACGAGATCGCGTTCCAGATGCCGTAGAGCTTCTCGCGCATCGCCGGCCGGTCGCCGCGCGTGCGGCAGGACAGCACGAAGCTCTTCGGCAGGGTCTCGGCAACGGTCAGGGTCGCTTGCTTGCTCATGGTCGTCACTCCCCGCTCAGCGCCAGTTCTTCTTCTTCTTCCAGCGGCGCTCGCCGCGCGCGCTCTCTTCCTTGGCGCCGAGATAGAATTCCTGGATGTCCTTGCTGCTCATCAGCCGCTCGCAGGTGTCGTCCATCACCACGCGCCCGACCTCGAGCACGTAGCCGTAGTGCGCCGTCTCGAGCGCCATCTTGGCGTTCTGCTCCACCAGCAGGATCGACACGCCCTGCTCGGCGTTGACGCGCTTGATGATGCTGAAGATCTCCTTGACCAGGATCGGCGACAGGCCGAGCGACGGCTCGTCCAGCAGCAGGAGCTTCGGCCGGTTCATCAGCGCGCGGCTGATCGCCAGCATCTGCTGCTCGCCACCCGACAGCGAGCCCGCCGGCTGGTCGATGCGTTCCTTGAGGCGCGGGAAATAGGTGAAGACCCGCTCGAGATCCTGCGCGACGCCGTCCCTGTCGTGGCGCAGGAACGCGCCCATCGCGAGGTTCTCGCGCACCGAGAGGAACGGGAAGACCTCGCGACCCTCGGGCACGTGGCTGAGGCCGAGCCGCACGATCCTGTCGGCGTCCATGCGCTGGATCGGCTTGCCCTCGAACTCGACCGCGCCCTTCTGCGGGTCGAGCACGCCGGAAATCGTTTTGAGAATGGTGGTCTTGCCGGCTCCGTTCGCGCCCAGCACCGTGACGATCTTGCCGCGCGGTACCTCCAGGCTCACACCGCGGATGGCCATGATCGGCCCGTAGTAGCTCTCGACGTTGGCAACCTTGAGAATGATGTCGCCTGCGCCTGGCTTGACGGTGGCAGCGGTGGGGGCTGGAGCTTGTGCTGTCATGGTCATGATCAGGCTCCAAGATACGCGGCGACGACGTCGGGGTGACGTTGGACGTCTGCCGGCGAGCCGGTGGCAAGGACGCGACCGTAGTTGAGTGCCAGCACGCGATCCGAGACGCGGTTCACGAGGGTCATGTCGTGTTCCACCATGAGCACGGTGATGCCAAGCTCGTGCTTCAGGTCGCGGATCCAGAAGGACATATCGTCCGTCTCCTCGACGTTGAGCCCCGAGGAGGGCTCGTCGAGCAGGATGAGCTTGGGCTCGGAGCAGAGCGCGCGCGCCAGTTCGGTCACCTTGCGGACGCCGTAAGGCAGGCCAGCGATGAGCTTGTCGCGAT
>CAYRBQ010000494.1:0-3478 GCA_964422305.1 uncultured Reyranella sp.
GCCTCTGACCCCCTCCGGCGCTTCGCGCCACCTCCCCCGAGACGGGGGAGGAAAAGAGTGCTCGGTATCAAATCTCCTCCCCGTCTCGGGGGAGGTGCCCCGAAGGGGCGGAGGGGGCGAGGTCGCCTACGCCACCTCAGGCCGCCTTGCGATGACACCTTCGGTGCGTGCCCTAACCTCGGGCGTCGCCAGGCACGAGGCGAGCGCCTCGTAACCCGGCGCGCCGGGATAGGGCGCGATGCGCAGCGGCGGGCTGTGGTTGGCCGGGCAGAACAGGATCGCCTCGCCGGGCCCGACGGCGTCGAGATCGAGGATCGAGCAGGAACGCGTCATCACGAACAGTGGCTGCGCGCCTGGCTTGCGCCGGCGCAGATGGGCGATCACCGCCTCCTGCGTCGCCCGGTCGAGCCCTTGTTCCACGAGATCGACCACAATAGGAAGATGCGCCGGCGCGTCGAGGCCGGTGAGCAGGGCAAGCAATGCGGGCGACTCGGTCGCGCCATCCTGCCGGAGTTGGGCCAGGGCTGGCTCGATCCCGGAACGGCGCGCCGGATCGGGCCGACGGTCGAGACCGAGGAAGACACCGCCGAGTTCCTCGGCGATCCGCTGCGCCAGCCGCGTCTTGCCGCTACCGAGCGGGCCGGTGATGTAGGTGAGCGGGCGGATGTCGCGCAGTTCGAAGCGCTCGCCGCCCCATGGCCAGGGAAGGTCGAAGGCGATGCTGGGACCAGGCGTCGCCGCCAGCACCTTCGCCAGAACGCCGGCGGTGGGCGCCTTGCCACGCGCGAGGTCGGTCCGGAGTTCGTGGACCTTCTCGGCGGTGGCGCGGATCTCCTGCATCCGCGCCTCCAGCGTCGCCTGATGGGCGGCGAGGGCGGGCTCGAGGCCCTGCGGGTCGCCGTTCAGCAGGCGCGCCACCTGGGCGAGGCTGAAGCCCAGCCCGCGCAGCCCCGCGATGTCGGCGGCGCGCTTCATGTGGTCGGGCCCGTAGGCGCGCCAGCCGGCCTCGCTGCGCGTCGGCGTGAGAAGGCCGCGCTGCTCGTAGAGGCGCAGGGCCTTGGCGGAAATGCCGAGGCGTCGTGCGGCCTCGGAAGCGTTCAGGAAAGTCACCGGTCACCTCGTTGTTGACCGCCGCCTTATGGAGCCAGCCCCAAGGGCCGGGTCAACAGGCAGTTTTCCCGCACAGCATCGGGCAAGTGGGGCACAATCGGCCAAACATCACGAGGAACGCATGCACTACCGGAACCTCGGCCGCGCCGGCCTGAAAGTCTCCGAGATCTGCCTCGGCACCATGACCTTCGGCAACGGCGCCGACCAGGACGGCGCGACGAAGATGGTGAACGCCGCGCTCGACGCCGGCGTGACGTTCTTCGACACCGCCAACTCCTATGTCGGCGGCACGTCGGAGACGATGCTGGGCGTGGCGCTCAAGGGAAAGCGGCAGGAGTCCATCGTGGCCTCCAAATTCTTCAACCCCATGGGCCACCGGCCGAACGACTCAGGGACCTCGCGGCTGCACATCAAGCAGCAGATCGAGGGCTCGCTGAAGCGCCTGCAGACCGACTACATCGACATCTACTACATCCACCATGTCGACCATCAGACGCCGATCGAGGAGACGCTGCGCGCCCTCGACGACCTCGTGCGCGACGGCAAGATCCTCTACACCGCCTGCTCGAACTTCGAGGCGTGGCGCCTGATGGAGGCGCTGTGGATCAGCGACACCAGGGGCTGGGAGCGCTTCGCCTGCTACCAGCCGCAATACAGCCTCGTGGTGCGCGACATCGACGAGGAGATCGTGCCGGCGCTGCAGCTCAAGGGGCTGGGATGCGTGGCCTGGTCGCCGCTCGGCAGCGGCTATCTCACCGGCAAGTACACGCCGGGCAGCCTCAAGGTGCAGGGCTCGCGCTCGGCCGAGGGCTGGGGCTTCCAGAGCCGCTTCTTCGCGGCAAACCATGCCGAGATCCTGCAGACGCTGCTCGACGTCGCCAAGGGACTCGGCAAGCCGCCGGCCGAAGTGGCGCTGCGCTGGGTGATGGACCAGCCGTTCATGACGTCGGCGATCGTGGGTGCCCGCAACGTCGAGCAGCTCGGCGAGACGCTGAAGGCGGGCGGCTGGCGCCTGCCGGACGACGCGCTCGAGAAGCTGAACAAGGTCTCGGCGCAGCCCAACAGGTATCCGCGCGTATTCGAGGACCCGATGCCCGAACGCCGCAACTCCGCGGTCAAGATGCCGGGATGAAATAGCGACGGGAAGCGGTAAGGTCTTCGCCGCCACCAGCGGGGGTTGCGCCATGGCCAGGAACCTTGTCGTGTGCTGCGACGGCACGGCCAACCAGGTCGTGTCGGGCGACAACACCAACGTCGTGCGGCTCTGTGCGGCGGCGATCAAGGACCCGTCGCAGATCGTCTACTACGGGCCCGGCCTGGGGACGATGGAGGCGGAAGGGGCGCTCACCTGGTGGCAGCGCGCCTGGACCAAGCTGGCGGGCCTGGCCTCGGGCTACGGAATCGCGCGCGACATCCGCAACGCCTACTCGTTCATCATGGTGCACTACGAGCCGGGAGACCGGCTCTTCCTGTTCGGCTTCAGCCGCGGCGCCTACACGGCGCGCGCCGTCGCATCGCTGCTGCGCATGTACGGGCTGTTGCGCGTCGGCAACGAGGCCCTGTTGCCCTACATCGTCCGCGAGCTGCTGCACGTCGACTCGCTCCTCCTGCGGATCGGCGACTGGCTGACGTTCGGCGCCTTCGAGCTCAACGCCAGGCAGGTCGGTGCCAAGTTCGACAAGGCCGCCGAGGTCCGGACCTTCTTCGCGACGCGCGACTGCAAGCCGCACTTCGTCGGGGTGTGGGACACGGTGAGCTCGGTCGGCCTGCTCAGCCCGACGCGCATCCCCTACACCGCGAAGAACGACCACATCGCGGTCGGCCGCCATGCGCTCGCGCTGGACGAGCGGCGCGTGTTCTTCAATCGCAACCTCTGGCAACAGGACCCGACCGCGCCGCCCGTCGGACCGCACGATATCAAGGAGGTCTGGTTCGCCGGGGTGCATTCCGACGTCGGCGGCGGCTACCCGGAAAGGGACGGCGGCCTGTCCATGATCGCCTTCGAGTGGATGATGCGCGAAGCCTGCGCGCAGGGCCTGCAGATCGACGATGCGGTGCTGCAACGTTTCCTGGCGGCGCCGTCGAACGGCACCGGTCCCGATTCGAAGATGCACAACTCGATGACGGGACTCTGGCCGATCGTAGAGTTCATTCCCGTGCCGAAGGGCCTTCACGGGCGGCTGCGCCTCAATCTCTTCCGGCGGCGCACGGTGCCGGAGGGTGCGTTGATCCACGAGTCGGTAATGAAGCGCGCGAACTACACGCGCCCGTTGCCGAAGAGCCGCCGGACCGAAACCTAGTCGGCGCGTGCCAGCACTGCCAGCAGCCATGCACGCGCTTCGTCGAGCCATGCGCCGGTGAAGTTGCA
>CAYRBQ010000495.1:0-268 GCA_964422305.1 uncultured Reyranella sp.
CGTGTTGCCGTGCAGCTCGATGATCTTGGAGTCCGGCACGCCCGAGCGCTGGTGCAGGCCGTCGACGTTCTGGGTGATGATGGCGCCTATGCGCCCCTGCTCCACGAGCTTGGCGAGCGCGCGGTGGCCGGCGTTGGGCTCGGCCTTGAGCATGGTTTCGTCGGTGGCGAACTTCCGCCGCCAGGACTCGCGGCGCATCTCCTCCGACCCCATGAAGTCGTCGAAGTAGATCGGCTGGTACTTCGTCCAGATGCCGCCGGGCGAACGG
>CAYRBQ010000495.1:278-3475 GCA_964422305.1 uncultured Reyranella sp.
TCGAACGAAAGTCCACCCCGTGAGTTTCCTTGCTTGGTCGTCCAAACCTTCGAAACTTCGTCCAGATGCCGCCGGGCGAACGGAAGTCCGGGATGCCCGATTCGGTCGAGATGCCCGCCCCCGTGAAGGCGACGATCCGCTTCGCCGATCCGATCATCTCGCGCAGCCGCTCGACATCGTTCATTGCTTGCTCCTCAGGGTGCCGGCATCGCCGGATTGTGCGCGACGCAGCCTGCGTAGGACCGCCCCTCGCTGCGGATCTCGACAGAATAGGCGAACAGCGAGCCCGACATCGAATCCACGCACCGGCGTTCGTCGATCAGAGCGGTGAATTCGGTTCCTTCCGTGGCGGCGTAGGCGACCGTACTGCCCTGCCGCAGCGGGCCCCCGTGCTGCGCCCGCACCGGGCCGATACCACCCGGCATTGTCAGCAACATGTCGCGGCCGGTGATCTCCAGCCGCCAGGATGGCTCGTTGCCGGTGCCGATCCATTCGCGCTGATCGAAGCGTTCGCGGCAGCCTGCCGTCTCGACCGCAGCACGTCTCACTTCGAGGACGGAGATGCCCGCCCCCGGCCCGGCATCCCGTCCGCCGAAGAACTCGACGAACATCGGACGGCCCTCCTGGCCCGCCGTCAGCTCGCGCAAGGTGCGGCTGAGTTCCTGGCCCGGTGAGCGATCCTCGAGCGGCAGAGGCGCGCCGTCGCATGGCGAGAATTGCAGCTTGCCACCGAGGTCCCGAACCAGACCGCGCAGCCTGAGCGCATTCGCGGGCAGCGGCTCGCGGGGCGGCTCTGGCGGCCGCTGCGCCGCCTGCGGTGTCAATGCCGTGACCGACGCCGGCGGTGGCGCCGCGTTCGGGCCGCGCCCGAACGGCGTCGGCGCCGGTCGCGTCGTCGGCACCGGCAAGGCGTAGAAGAAGAGCGGCTTATCCGCGCCGTCGAGCAGGCAGACGAACTGCGTCTCGAGCGGCGGCCGGTTGCGGTAGGTCAACCACCCGCGGAAGCTCAGCGCCGCCGCGACCGCCTGCGAACCGGCGCGCGTGTCCATCTTCTCCAGTGTGGCTGGCGGGAACTCCAGGGCCGCGATGCGGTCGATCGATCCGTCGAGCTTGCGGTACTGCGCCTCGCCGAAGGCCACGCATTGCTGCGCGAGATAGGTCTGTCCCCACGCAGGCGCTGCGAGGAACATCGACAGGATCGACAGAAGCAGGGACTGGCGCATGTCGCCGCGAGAATAGCATCCGGGCATGGGCGCGGGCGACAAACCGGCCTAAGCTTCGCCCGAACACGGAGCCGCCATGCCGCGCCACATCGTCTGCCTGACCTTCGACCACGATCACCTCTCGGGCTTCATCGCGCGCGGCCTCACCTCGCCGACTGCGATCTCGCGCGGTGAATACGACATCGTGGTGATCCCGCGGCTCGTGGCGCTGCTCGACCGCTACGGGATCAAAGCTACGTTCTTCACCCCTGGCCATACGATCGACAGCACGCCGCAGGCCGTGGCGCCCTATGTCGAAGCCGGGCACGAGCTCGCCCATCACGGCTGGACCCACCGTCTGCCGGTCAGCCTCTCGCGCGAGGAAGAAGAGGAGGAGATCGTCCGCGGCAACGAGTCGATCAAGCGCATCAGTGGCCGCAACGCACGCGGCTACCGCTCTCCCGCCTGGGATCTTTCACCCCACTCCATCGAGCTGCTGCTGAAGCACGGCGTCCAGTACGACAGCTCGATGATGGGCCACGACTACGACTGCTATTTCGCCCGGCAGGGCGACGTCGCCGAGCTGCTGAAGCTGTTCGTGCGCGGACGCGAAACCAGCCTCGTCGAGATGCCCATAAGCTGGTCGCTCGACGACTATCCGCACTTCGAATACATGCGGCAGCCCAACGGGGCGGTGCAACAGGGCCTGATGAACGCCACCGGGGTGCTGGAGAACTTCGTCGACGACTTCACCTACATGACGAAGGTCACCGACTTCGGCATCCTGACCTACACCTTCCATCCGCATGTGATCGGGCGCGGCCATCGCATGATGATGCTGGAGCGGCTGATCCAGCGTCTGATCGAGGGCGGCGCCGTCTTCCTGACGATGGAAGATGCCCTGCAGGAATGGCTGGCGCGGCGGCAGGATGGCCGCAGGGCCGCCGAATAGCTAGACGCTGCCGCGCGCCGTGCGGATCGCCCGGCAGATCGTGACCATCTTGCCGATGGCGTGATCGACGAACGCCGAGACCCCGGCCTCGATCTGGTCGCCCGAGGGTGGCGAACCGGCCGAGATCGCACGCGCCAGCACGGCCGCCCGTCGCTTGGCGTCGGCGAGATTGCCGTCGATCGCCTTCCGCAACGAGCCATCAGCCTCGACCGGCGTGAGCGCTGTCTCGATCTTCGCCAGGAAGCCCGGCGCGTGGGCCAGATGCCGATACATGCTGGCGAGGATCAGCGGCTGCGGCCGATCGCCGAACCTGTTCAGCCGGAGCACGCAGGCCCAAGTCTCCGGCGCCACGTCTTCCTGCGAAGCGAGTTTCGGCAGAGTTACGTCCGGAGCCGCGAGGCGAGGCCCCTGCTCCGGCGTGCCTGCGGCCGCTGTCTCGCCGCGCAAATGGGCGACGAGCGCGCCCAGCGCGAAGAGGTTGATCGTGTTGGAATGGTCGTAGCTCGCCAGCACGGCGTCGACGCTCGGCGGCTGTTCATCGCCCAGCGGGCCGAGACGCGGCAAGGTCATGCTCTCGCGGAAGCGCGCCGCCGCCGTGTCGGCCATGCCATGCAGGTAGAGCGGCCTCACGGCAGCCCAGGCCCAGGGCAACGCGCCGTCAATGGTCGCGAGATGGCGCCAGACGAGATTGACCACGCGCACGCCAGTCGTGGCGCGGATGTCGGCGAAGAGATCGGCTGTCTCGCCCGCCGCCGCCGCTTCGGCGACGGCCGGGAACGGATCGGTCACTCGGCCGCCTGTTTCGAGGCCTGTCCCTGCACCGTGAAGAACGACGCCGACTTGGGCTGCTTGGGCAGCTCTATCAGCCCTTCCTTGAGGCGGGCGTGACGCGCCTCCTTGCCGCGCACGATGCGGCCCTCGTTGAGGCTCGGCATCGGGTTGCGGGCGATCGGTACAGCGTCGGCGGCGGTATAGACGCAGATGTAGAGGCCGCGCGACTTGTCGGCGCCGTTGGCGGCCGAGCCGTGCAGCAGACGCGTGTG
>CAYRBQ010000496.1:0-3474 GCA_964422305.1 uncultured Reyranella sp.
AAGCGGATCTTCGGCGAGGCGCTCGAAAAGCCGGCGGGCGAGCGGGCGGCCTGGGACCCGGACTATGGCTTCGGCGATTCGCTGCTCAATGTCGCCTTCGGCTCGGCGCTCGGCGGCGGGCTGCACTGGTTCGGCGGCAAGGTCATCGAATGGCGTCGAGGCGCGGCAGCCGCCGCCGTCGAGCCTCCGCCAGCGGCGGGCGGGGCGGCAGCGAACGTCCCGCCCGCCGCACCCATCCCGCAGCGCATGGCCGAGGCGGTGGACCGCACTGCGCCGGAGACGCGCGAGACGGCGATGCGCGCGGCCGTGGCGGCGCTGGCCGAGGATCGCCGGATCGAGGTCAATCCCGTTCTGCGCGCCGATCCTGCCTGGCGGGTGCCGCAGCCGGAGACGGCGCGGGCGGCGCTCGATGTGGCGCGGGTCCCGACCGTGCCCGCCAACACGGCGGACGCCATCGGCGAATACAAATTCCTGCGCGACGGCATCGCAGGCATCGCGGCGATGCGAACGGCGGAGCTGCGCGGCGATCAGTGGCGCACGCCGGTTCCGCGCGACTGGCAGCCCGACGATGCGCTGCTGGGGCAGGCGATCCGGCTGCGGCAGGGTCGCACGCCGGAGCGGCCGTTGCCGGAGCCGTCGTCGCTGTCGCAATGGCTGCGCGCGAGGGGTGGTCTTGACCGCAATGCCGTCGAGGCGGGCGATGCCCGCGCCGCCGATCTGCAACGCTCGCCCGGCCTGCTGCGCGCCAAGGTGAAGGGGAGCCGCATCGGCGACCAGATGGATTACATCCTGCAGGCCGCGCTGGATGACGGGTTCTATCCCGATCTCAAGGCGCGCGGCGAAGAGCTGGACGCCAGCCGCTTTCTCGACGACCTGGCGGCCGATGCGCACGGCGTGCGCAAGACCTATCGGGAAGGCGACGGCGATGTGATCGCATGGCGCGACCAGCAGGCCTATTTCACGGCGACGCGCGAGTGGATCGAAAGCGAGGGCATCGATGTCGCCAATATGCGCCCGCGCGATCTCGCCTGGCTGATGTCGCTCGATACGCGGCGGCAGCGGATCGAAGTGCTGGCGCATCGCGTCGAGCGGCTCACGGACGAGGAAAGCCTGGAGCTGCACGACCGGCTGGACCGCGAGCTGGCCGACTACATCGCCGAAGAGATGGCGATTGCGCGGGGCTCGCTGGACGGCGCGGAACCGGCTAAGATCGTGGGCGAGGGCGAGCCGCTGACGCTCGCCGATCTGGAGAGGCTCGATGCCGCAATTGAGCGATCTGAAGCAGCAGGCGAAGGACGTGGCCGACCTGCTCGGCAAGGCGATGGCGCCGGAGACACGGGCCTCGCTGCTCCGCGTGCAGATGGCGCTCAAGACGCGGGCGCGGCTGGTCGAGAAGCGCGCGAAGCTGGACGAGCGCAGCCGCAAGAAGGCGGCGAAGGACTAGAAAGGCCGTCGCCGGCCGAAACGGTCGAGGCGCTGCAGCGCAGCGCGAGCGACCCTGCGGCCGATCTCCACGCAGATCCCGATGCGGCGGCCCGCCTCAAGGCGGAGGCCAGCCAGCCCCAGCCCGACTATCGCGAGGAAGCGGCCCGCCTCGAAGCGGACTACGCCGCGCACCTGACGGACGAGGACCGTGCCGAGCTGGCGGCGGTGACGAAGCCGCACGAGGAGACGATTGCCGCCGTCGAGGCGCTCGCTCAGTGCAAGGTGGGTGGCGATCTGCCGTCGCCTCCGAAGGGAGGCGCCGATGTCGTTTGAACGGTGTCTCGCCGCGATGGGAAGCGCCCTGGGCCGCCGCGTCACGCTGGAAGAGGGCGAGCGGTTCGCGGAGCGCCTCGAAGCCGAACGCGCGCGGCTGGGTCACGGGCCGTACCCGGCCTCCTACCTCGAAGCGGCGCAGGCCGTGCGGCAGGCGGAGGAGATCGCCGCCGCCAATGCGCGGCGCCACGTCGTCATGAACCGGATCATCTTCAACCGGCTCACGTCGTGGATCGAGACGGCGGAGCGGGCTGGCGTGGATTCGGCGCTGGCGCTGGAGGCCAAGCGGGTGGGCATCAACACGCCCATCGAAGGCGCGCGCGAGAGTGTGGCGGCGCTGCACGATGCCATGCGGGGCGAGGCCTGGGGCGCGCTGATCGCGGACCTGCGCCAGCCCTCGGCGCCGGATGGACCGCCACTGATGGACCTGTTCCTGAGTCGCGACTTCGAGCTCCAGATCGTGGCGGCGGCGCGTCGCGAGCCCGATGCCGACCCGCGCGCCGTCCGCATCTTCGAGTCGATGGACCGGGTGCGCGAGGCGCAACGGTTGCGCGAAAACCGCGCGGGCTCGATGCGCGGCCGTCTCGACGGCTTCGCCGTGAAGCACCATTGGGACCCGCGCCTGGTCGAGCGGGTGGGCTACGAGGAGTTCGCGCGCGATTTCCTGGACGCGCTCGATCATGACCGGACCTTCAACCCGGACGAGGGGCGCCAGACGGCGCTGATCGCCGAGCGCAACCAGCTCTCGCAGAACATCGCGGCGACCGAACAGGAGCTGCGCGACCTGCAGGCGCGCATCACGAGCGAGCGCGGGCGGCTGCGCAGCCGGGAGGAGACGGCGCAAGGCTCGGTCGTGCGCGAGGACCGGCTGGAAGGGCAGGTGGGCGAGGCCCGGCGCGCGATGGGCGCGGCCCTGCAGCGCTACATGGACCTGGCGGCGCGCGAGCGTGCCTTGCGCGATCTCACGCCGCTGGAGGCGGGCGGTGTCGCGGAATTCGAGCGCCTGCAGGCGGGCGCCAAGCGGGCCAAGGATGCCCGTCTCGAAGCGCGCGTGGCGCTGAACCGCGAGCAGGCGCGGCTCGCCGCCCTGCATGACCGGCTGCAACGCGAGCGGCAGCGCGGCGACGTGGCGGACGCCAAGGCGGAGGACAGTTTCGACGACCTGCAGGACGCGCTCGGGGATCTGGCGCGGGCGGAGCGCGGCCTCGATCTCCTGAACGAGCTGGAGGACGAGCTGGGCCGCCTGCAGCAGGGGCTTCGCCGCGCCGTGACGGACCGCGAGGGCTTCCTGCGCGAGGCCTTCAACAACATCGTCTCCGATCAGTGGCAGCGGGCCGACCGGCCGCGCTTCGATGGCGTGGTTTCCATGTCGGGGCCGGGCAACGTGGCGAACGCGCGGAGCGAGGCGCATCGCGTGTTCCACTTCCGCACGGCCGAGGCCGAGCTGCGCATGCTCCGGAAGTACAGCCGGTACTCGCTGGCCGAGTCCGTCATGGCGGAGCTGGATCACAACGCGCGCGTCACGGCGCTGCTGGAGGAGTTCGGCCCCAATCCGGAACGGCTCCATGACCGGCTGGTGCAGTGGGCGGTGGATCGCGCCGTGAGGCAAGGGGATCGCGCCCTCGCCAACCGGCTGCGCGCGCCCTCGGTCCAATGGCAGATGGCCGAGATCACGGGCCGCTCGAACGCCGCGCACAACGACATGATGGCGGCTTA
>CAYRBQ010000497.1:0-3468 GCA_964422305.1 uncultured Reyranella sp.
GAGCAGATGCGTGACGACATAGAAGAAAAGGACGTAGCCCGACCAGAGGCGAAGACGCCCGACCATGGCTAGGCGATCACGGCGTCATTTCAGGATCGCGAGGACCGCTTCGGGCGGTCGTCCGATCGCGGCGCGCGCGCCCTTCACGACGATGGGCCGCTGGAGCAGCACGGGATGCGCGACGACCGCCTTCACGATGTCCGTCGCGGACAGGTCGGCCTTCCTGAGCTTCAGCGCCTTGAACTCGGCTTCGCCGTCGCGGATCAGCTCTTTCGGATCGCCGCCGACCTGGTCGAGCAGCTTCTCGACCTCGGCCTTGCTCGGGGGCTCCTTGAGGTATTCGCGGATCTTCGGCTCCACGCCCTTGCTCTTCAGCAGGTCGAGCGTCTGCCGCGACTTGCTGCAACGCGGATTGTGCCAGATCGTGACGGTCATCTTCTCTCCCTGTCGCGAACCATGGCGAGACGCTCAGCCTTCGTCCAGCGTGTCCGTGTCCTTGGCGTCGATCACTTTCCTGGCAAGAGCGTAGGCGAAGCCGGCGCGGGCGAGCGAGGCGAGATCGCGTGTGCGGTTCTCGTCGCGGTCCTCGGCACGCCATGGCCCCAGCCGCCGGCGGCGCGCGAAAGCGGCGGCGGCCTGTAGCTCGCGCTTGGCGGGATCGGTGCCGAGCTCGTCGTCGAGCCCCGCCATCGCCCGGTCCACGGTATCGTCGTCGACGCCGGCCGCCTGCAGCCTCTGTCGCGTCAGCCGCCCCGACATGCCGCGACGATGCAGCGACCGCGCCTTGGTCTGTGCAAAGGCCTTGTCGTCGAGCAGCCCGGCCGAGACGAACTTCTGCACCACCGCCTCGATGGCCTGCTCGACATTCTCCATCACCGGCGCCTCGAGCATCTCGGCCTTCCGCACGCGACGCCGCAACACACGGCGCAGACCCTCCGCCGAGCTCGCGTAGCGCTCGAGATAGAACGTCGCGGCGTTCTGGAGATACTTCGCCGTGATCGGACGCGCCGTCCGGGTTGCCCCGCGCTTCACGGCATCAGCCTCTGAGCTTGATCCCCACCATCGCCTGCAGTTCGTCGATCGCCCTGTCGGCATCGACGACCTTGATCGTCTGCATGCCCATCGCGCGCGCCGGCTTCAGGTTGATGCCGAGATCGTCGAGATAGATACAGCGCTCCGGCGCCACGCCCAGCAGGTCGCAGGCGTGGCGGTAGATCTTGGGGTCGGGCTTGCGCAGGCCGAGCTTGCTCGATTCCACGACATGCTCGAACAGCGCCATGATCTCCGCCACAGCTTTGGCCTTTTCCGGGCTGCGCGCCATGCCGGGGCCTTCGCCCGACTTCATGTTGTTGGTGATGCAGGCCACCCGGAAGGCTGTCTTGCAGCGCCGCAGCGCCTCGACCATCTGCGGCCGAATGTCGCCGCTCAGTGCCTGCAAGATCTTCCAGCCGTCGACCTTGTGTCCCTGGGCGCTCGCTTCGGCCTCGAACAGTTGCACGAAGCCATCGAGGGAAACCTCGCTTCGTTCCATCTTGGCCCATGCATTCGTGTCGGGATTGCGCGCATTCAGGCTCCGGATGAAATCATTGGGAAGACCCGCCTCGGCCTCGTAGCGATTGAAGGCCTCGAAGGGCGACGAAAGGATCACGCCGCCAAAGTCCCAGAGGACGGCGAGCGGGGTTTTTGCATGGCTCGTATTCATGGTGGTGCGACGGTCTTTACCTTGTTCCTGCCTCAGTCGGCCCTTATCTCACGCCCTCCATAGGCGACGGGTCGTGGATTGACCACGTTAGCCTTCACTCCGGATTAGGAAAGTGCACATGAGCGAAGCAGCGGTAATGCCGCGCGGCAACGCAGTGGCGGCGATGGCGACGAATGTGAACAATGGCGGGACCCCCCGCCCCGACGGTCGCAACCGGCGGGCCGCCGAAACCCGTCGGAAGATCATCGAGGCCGCCAAGGCCATGATTGCCGAAACCTCCACCGCGCCGACGGTCGTGGCCGTTGCTCGTCGGGCCGATGTGTCGGTCCGCTCGGTCTTCCAGCACTTCGGCGACGTTGAGTCACTTTTCGTAACTGTGATGGACGCCGTCCGCCAGGACATCGTCGTCCCGCCGCCCACGGCCAACACCCAGCCTCTCGAGGACCGGGTCGCGTCGGTCGTGCAGAACCTCGCCGAGGTCTTCGACAAGATCGTCCCGCTGCGCGTCGCGGCCGGCCAGTTCGTCGGCCATCCCGCCCTGATCGAGCGCGGCCTGACGTCCAAGCGGGAGCTGCGGGAGCGCACGATGGAGGCATTCGCCCCCGAGTTCGTCTCGCTGAACGAGCAGGCCCGTGAGGAGCTGGCCGACGCCATCGGCGCCGCCCTGTCCCTCGACGCCTGGATCGTGCTCCGCCGCCGGGACGGCCTGTCCTACGAGCGAGCGGCGGCCGTATGGCGCCTGACCCTGGCTGCCCTCCTGGCCCACGGTCCGGCTGCCGCCGCGGCCTAAAGAGGCATCGGTCTCCAATTGACTTGGCGTTTGGGATCAGAGAGTTAAGGGCCCCAAATCCACTCTCCAGACGCTCGATAAATGGCGACCAGCCAGCTTCATGAGGACTTTTCGCGTGAGGAGCACGTCAAGGCGGGCTCCGATCGCGGTTTCGGTCTCGTCTTCGCCGGGTTCTTCGGCATCGTTACGGCGATCTCGCTGTGGCGCCACGGCACGGCATGGCACTGGGCGCTGCCGCTCGCGGCGGCGTTCCTGCTGGTCGCGCTCGTCTATCCCAGGATTCTGGGTCCGCTGAACCGGCTGTGGCTGAAGTTCGGCCTCCTCCTCTACAAAGTGATGAACCCGCTCATCCTCGGGCTGCTGTTCTTCATCACCATCATGCCGATCGGGCTCGTGATGCGCGCGTTCGGCAAGGACTTCCTGCGGCTGAAGCTCGACCGGAACGCCAAGAGCTACTGGATCGAGCGGACCCCTCCCGGTCCGCCGCCGCAGTCGATGAAAAACCAGTTCTGATCTCGAAAGGACCGAGCAATGGGCTCCATCATCGTCGAACTCTGGGCCTTCATGAAGGAGCGCAAGAAGTTCTGGCTGCTGCCGATCCTGATCATGATGGTGATCTTCGGCGGCCTGATCGTGCTCACCAAGGGCTCGGCGATCGCGCCGTTCATCTATACCCTGTTCTAGACGAAGGGGTGGCTCGCCATGCGCGTCCTCGGGATTTCGGCTTTCTATCATGACAGCGCCGCGGCGCTGCTCGAGGACGGCCATCTCGTCGGGGCCGCGCAGGAGGAGCGCTTCACGCGCAAGAAGCACGACTACCGCTTTCCTCAGAATGCCGTGCAGTTCTGCCTCGACCGCGCTGGCATCGCGTTGGCCGACGTCGACTATGTCGCGTTCTACGACAAGCCGTTCCTGAAGTTCGAGCGCCTGCTCGAGACCTACCTGGCCTATGCGCCACGCGGCTTCAACTCGTTCC
>CAYRBQ010000498.1:0-3452 GCA_964422305.1 uncultured Reyranella sp.
GCTCGACGTGCTGTTCGCGTCGCTGCCCACCGGCGCCTCGGCCGAGGAGCTGGCGCGCGTGCCGAAGGAGGTGAAGATCGTCGATATCGGCGGCGACCACCGCTACGTCGACGGCTGGGCCTACGGCCTAGCAGACGTCTGGCCCGCCGAGATCAAGGGGACCAGCCGCGTCGCCAATCCCGGCTGCTTCCCGGCCGCGGTGCTGACCGCGCTGGCACCGCTCTTGGCCCACAAGCTGATCGAGCCCGCCAACATCGTGATCGACGCCAAGACCGGCATCTCCGGTGCCGGCCGCGGCGGCGCCGACAGCCGGTTCGGCTATGCCGAGAGCAACGAGAACCTGTTCGCCTACGGCCTGCTCAAGCACACGCACATGCCCGAGATGGCAACGACGATCGAGCGGCTGAGCGGCGCCAGCGCCTCGGGGCTGGTGTTCACGCCGCACCTCGTCCCGATGACGCGCGGCGTGCTGGCCACGGTCTACTGCCGCGGCAGCGCCACCACCGACCAATGCCTGGATGCGGCGCGGCACTTCTATGCCGGGCGGCCGTTCGTCCGCGTGACCGACAAGCCGCCGCAAACAAAGTGGGCGACCGGCTCGAACCTCGCGTTCGTGAGTTATGCGGCCGATCCGGCGCGCAGCCTTGTGATCGCGATGGGCGTGGTCGACAATCTCGGCAAGGGCGCGGCCGGGCAGGCGGTGCAGAACGCCAACCTGATCTGCGGCTTGCCGGAAACCGCCGGGCTCGACGGCGCCCCGGTGTGGCCATGACATCCGCTGCCACGTTCACGCTGAGACGGGCGGAGGCCGCCGATGCGGCCGCCGTGCGCACGCTGACGCGCGACGCCTACGCCAAGTGGGTGCCGGTGATCGGCCGCGAACCCAAGCCTATGACCAAGAACTACGACACGGCGGTGCGGCTGAACCGCATCGACCTCGCGCATGTCGACGGCGAACTGGCCGGCCTGATCGAGACCATCGACCGCTCGGATCATCTCCTGATCGAGAACGTCGCCGTCGCGCCGGCGCGGCACGGCAAGGGGATCGGACGCGCGCTGCTGGCGCATGCCGAGACGGTGGCGCGCGCCGCCGGCTATCGCGAGGTGCGCCTCTACACCAACCAGAAGTTCGCCGCGAACGTGACGCTCTACCTGGCGCTCGGCTACCGGATCGACCGCGAGGAAGAGTCCGAGCTCGGCGTCACGGTCTATATGAGCAAGACGCTCAGTCCCTGAGATATTCGGGGTAACGCGCGCGGATCTCGCCGAGGTAACCGAGCGTGCCGGAGAGGTGCTGGCGCAGCGACGCCTGCGCCTCGTCGGGCTGCCGTGCGCCGATCGCGTTCATGATCAGCCGGTGGTGCGCCACGATGTCCTGCGCCTTGCCGGGGGTCGGCAGGTGGAGCCGCCGCAGCCGGTCGATGTGGCCCGAGCGGCTGCGCACCAGCGCCCACAGGTCACGCTTCTCCGCCGCGGCGTAGAGCTGCCAGTGGAAGTCGTTGTCGGCCGCCATGACGGCCGCGAAGTCGCCGGCCTGTGCGAAGTGCTCCTGCAGCGCGATCGTGCGGCCGAGTTCGTCGATCAGGGCGGGTTCGTGCTCCAGCGCCAGCAGGCGGACGATCTCGAGCTCGAGCGACTGGCGCAGGAAGTGCGCCTGCTGTGCGGCGCCGACGTCGATCCGGGTGACGACGGTCGCATGCTGCGGATAGACCGCGACCAGGTCCTCCTCGTTCAGCCGCATCAGCGCGTCGCGGATCGGTGTCGAGGAGAGCCCGAACTCCCTGGCGAGCTTGGCGCGCGACAGCGTCTCGCCCGGCGGCAGGGTGAGCGACACGATCATCTCGCGCAGCCGCTCGAAGACCTGGGGCGCGGCCTGGCGGTCGCGGTCGAGGCGCTGGGAGGTGGTCAGGCTATCCATTTGCCCTGTCACTGATGCACTAATATATTAGCGACAATTCTGGAGGAAAAACAATGACTCGCCCAGTCCCGCGCAAGGATCCGGCTTCCCTGCGCAGTGCCCGCTGGTTCGCCCCCGACGATCTCCGCGCCTTCGGCCATCGCTCCCGCGCCATGCAGATGGGCTTCGCGCCGGAGGAGTGGGCGGGCAAGCCGGTCATCGCGATCCTCAACACCTGGTCGGAAGCGCAGCCCTGCCACGTGCACTTCAAGTCCAGGGTCGACGACGTGAAGCGCGGCATCCTGCAGGCCGGCGGCTTCCCGATGGAGCTGCCGGCGCTGTCGCTGTCGGAGAGCTTCCTCAAGCCGACCACGATGCTCTACCGCAATCTGCTGGCGATGGACGCCGAGGAATTGTTGCGCGGCCATCCGGTCGACGGCGTCGTGCTGATGGGCGGTTGCGACAAGACCACGCCCGCACTGCTGCTCGGCGCGATCAGCATGGGCATCCCGGCAATCTACATGCCGGCGGGTCCGATGCTGCGCGGCAACTGGAAGGGCAAGGTGCTGGGCTCGGGCTCCGACGCCTGGAAGTACTGGGACGAGCGGCGCGCCGGCAAGATCTCCGACGACGACTGGGTCGACGTCGAAGCGGGCATCGCGAGGAGCTACGGCACCTGCATGACCATGGGCACCGCCGCCACCATGATGGCGATGGCCGAGACGCTCGGCATGTCGCTGCCAGGCGCCTCCTCGATCCCGGCCGCCGACGCCAACCACATCCGCATGGCGTCCGAATGCGGCCGCCGCATCGTCGACATGGTGTGGGAAGACCTGACGCCCGCGAAGATCCTGAGCAGGAACGCCTTCCTCAACGCCGTCGCCGCGGCGATGGCGGTCGGCTGCTCGACCAACGCCATCATCCACCTGATCGCGATGGCGCGCCGCGCCGGCCACGATGTCGGCCTCGACGACTTCGAGCGCGCGTCGCGCAAGGTGCCGGTGATCGCCAACATCCGGCCCTCCGGCGACAAGTATCTCATGGAGGATTTCTTCTACGCCGGCGGCCTGCCGGGCCTGCTGGAGCAGATCCGCGAGCATCTCCATCTCGACTGCCTCACCGTCACCGGCAAGACGCTGGGCGAGAACATCGCGGGCGCGGAGATCTACAACGAGGACGTGATCCGCTCTCCCGGCAACGCCATCTACAAGGAAGGCGCGCTCGCCGTGCTCAAGGGCAACCTCGCGCCCGACGGCTGTGTCATCAAGCCCTCGGCCTGCGCGCCAAAGTTCCTGAAGCACACCGGGCCGGCGCTGGTGTTCGACGACTATCCCTCGATGAAGGAAGCGATCGACCGCGACGATCTCGACGTGACCGAGGACACGGTGCTGATCCTGCGCAACGCCGGCCCCCAGGGCGGCCCCGGCATGCCGGAGTGGGGCATGCTGCCGATCCCGAAGAAGCTAGTGAAGCAGGGCGTGCGCGACATGGTGCGCCTCTCCGACAGCCGCATGAGCGGCACCAGCTACGGCGCCTGCATCCTGCACGTCTCGCC
>CAYRBQ010000499.1:0-3429 GCA_964422305.1 uncultured Reyranella sp.
AGTGGCGTCCCCGAGAGGATTCGAACCTCCGACCTCCGGTTTAGGAAACCGCTGCTCTATCCGGCTGAGCTACGGGGACGTGGCGGCTTCTTAGCCCATCGCCCGTTTTGTTGCCAGCCAGCGGAGTGCGTACTACCGTCGCCCGCATAGGTGGCGATCAAGGGCGGCGTGATGATCCGGTGCGTGCGGATATGGACGGGGGCGGACCAGAATTCGCACTTCGAGGATGGCTGGATCGACATCGAGCCGGGCGCCCATGGAGACCTGATCAGCGGCAAGAGCGGCGCCGTCAGCGCCCAGTTCCAGGAGACCCGCGCCGGCGGCACACTGGCCTGGCACACCGCGCCGGTGCGGCAGCTCGTGGTGACCTTGGCCGGCACGCTCGAGTTCCAGACGCGCAGCGGCGAGCATTTCGTGATCGCGCCCGGCGACATCCTTCTGGCCGAGGACACGGCGGGCGGCGGCCACACCTGGCGGCTGGTCGACGACCAGCCCTGGCGGCGGCTCTATGTCGTGCTCGCCAAGGACGCGACGGTTCCCTTCAAGCGCGCGGGTGCTCAATGACAGACAACCATCCGCAGGACGCCGACGTCGTCCTGGTCGGTGCCGGCATCATGAGCATGACGCTGGCGACCTTCCTCAAGGAGCTGCAGCCCCATCTCAAGGTCGAGATCGTCGAGCGCCTGGACGGTGAGGCGCAGGAGAGCTCGGGCGCATGGAACAACGCCGGCACCGGCCACGCCGCGAACTGCGAGCTCAACTACACCCCGCAGCGGCCCGACGGCAGCGTCGACATCGCCAAGGCGCTCGAGGTCAACGTCGAGTTCGACATGTCGCGGCAGTTCTGGTCGTACCTGGTCAAGAAGGGCGCGATCGACCTGCCGGACGCCTTCATCCACCCCGTGCCACATATGAGCTTCGTGATCGGCGCCGACCGAGCGGCGTTCCTCAAGAAGCGGCACGCCGCGATGAGCGCCCATCACTGCTATCGCGGCATGGAATATTCCGAGGATCACCGGCAGATCGCCGAATGGGCGCCGCTGATCATGGAGGGCCGCGACCCCAAGCAGCATGTCGCCGCCACCCGCATGGCGACCGGCGCGGACGTCAACTACGGCGCACTGACGAGCCTGCTGCTGAAATACCTGCGGCGCAAGGAAGGCTTCGCCATCCACTTCTCCCACGCCGTCACCGACCTGGGCCGCAAGCCCGGCGGCGGCTGGCGTCTGCGCGTCAAGGACCAGAAGTCGGGCGCGCGGAAGTCGATCGACGCCAGATACGTCTTCCTCGGCGCCGGCGGCGCCGCGCTCACGCTGCTTCAGAAGTCGGGCATTCCCGAGGCCAAGGGCTTCGCAGGCTTCCCGGTGAGCGGCATCTGGCTCCGCTGCGGCAAGGCCGAGGTGGCCGAACGGCATCTCGCCAAGGTCTACGGCATGGCGGCGACCGGCTCGCCGCCGATGTCGGTGCCTCACCTCGACACCCGTTATGTCGATGGCCAGCGCTGGCTGCTGTTCGGTCCCTATGCCGGCTTCTCGACCAAGTTCCTGAAGCACGGTTCGCTGCTCGACCTGCCGCTGTCGGTGCGGCCAGACAATATCCTGCCGCTGCTCGCGGTCGGCCGGGACAACTTCCCGCTCGAGGAGTATCTGGTCGGCCAGGTCCTGCAGAGCAACAATCACCGCTTCAAGGCCCTGCGCGACTTCTACCCCAACATGAACAAGAAGGACTGGGAGTTCGACGTCGCCGGCCAGCGCGTGCAGATCATCCGCAAGGACAAGGTCCATACCGGCAAGCTCGAGTTCGGCACGGAGATCGTGCATTCCGCCGACTCCTCGATCGTGGCGCTGCTCGGCGCCTCGCCCGGCGCCTCGACTGCCGTCTGGATCATGGTTCACATGCTGGAGAACTGCTTCCACGAGCAGCTCGTCGGCCACTGGGTGCCCAAGCTCAAGGAGATGATCCCCTCCTACGGCCAGGACCTGAAGACGGATGCCGCACTGGTCGAGCGCGTGCGCAGGGAGACCGCCGAGGTGCTGGGGCTGCGCACGGTCTGATGGGCGCGAGCGCCGACCTCGACCGCGCGCTCGTTGTCCTGCTGCGCTTCGGCGCGGCCATGATGCATTCCGGCGATACCGCCTTCAGGGTGCGCGATGCCATGCGTCGCCTGGCCCAGGCGCTCGGCGTCGAGCGGCTCGAGGTCGAATTGTCGACCGGTAGCCTTACCGCGACGGCATGGATCGCCGGCGCGGCCGCGACGCTGGCCCGAGAGATCGGCCCGCCCGGCGTCGACGCCTCGAGGATCGCCGCGCTGGAGGCGCTTTCGCTTCGCGCTGCGCCTGGCCTCGACGTGGCGACGCTGGAAGCAGAGCTCGACCGGATCGAGAAGGCACCCCCGTTGCACGGGCTGCTGCCGGTCGCACTGTCCATGGCGGTGGCCTCGACGGCCTTCTCTTATCTCAACGGCGGCGACCTGCTGGCGACCGGTGCGGCGGCGGTCAGCGGCGGCATCGGCCAGGCGGCCCGGACGCTGCTGTCGCGAAGGGGCTTCAACCAGTTCGCCATGACCGCGCTGTGCGCCGTGTTGGCATCCGGCCTCTACTGCCTGATCGTGATCGGCTTCGGCGTGCGCACCTTCGCCTTCGTGCACGCCATCGGCTTCATTTCGTCGGTGCTGTTCCTGGTGCCGGGCTTCCCGCTGGTCGCCGGGCTGCTCGACGTGACGCAGCACCAGACCACGGCCGGCATCACGCGTCTGTTCTACGGCGTGCTGCTGACGCTGAGCGCCGCCTGCGGCATGTCGGTGGTGGCCATGCTGGCCGGCCTCGCGCCGGCGCCGGCCGCGCCGCCGCCCGGTGCGATCGACCCGGTCGCCATGCTGGGACGGGCGCTCGCCTGCTTCGCCGGCGGCTACGGCTACGGCATCCTGTTCAACAACCCTCACCGCACGGTCCTCGCGGTGGCGCTGCTGTCGATGGTCGGCAACGAGGTGCGTCTCGGCCTGCACGATCTCGGGCTTGCCCTGCCTCAGGCAACGTTCTTCGGAGCACTGGTGGTCGGGTTGGGTGCCTCGCTGGTGCGCAGTCGCCTGCACGCTCCGCGCATCGCGCTGACGGTGCCCAGCATCATCATGATGACGCCCGGCCTGTTCGCCTTCCAGACGATCGTGTTCCTGAACCAGGGCAAGGCGCTGTCGGCGATCGAGGCCGCCGCGACCTGTGGCTTCGCGGTCGGTGGCATGGCGATGGGTCTGGTTGCCGCCCGCTTCCTCACCGAGCGGCAGTGGCGCTACGAGCGCTAGGGCACGTCGACGATCTCTACTCCTTCGCCACGTAGGGGTGGACCATCTTCGACGGATCGACGACCTTGTCGAACTCGGCCTCGGTGACGTAGCCCAGCTTCAGCGCCGCTTCCTTCAGCGTCAGGTCGTGG
>CAYRBQ010000500.1:0-3428 GCA_964422305.1 uncultured Reyranella sp.
AGCTGCGCGAGCGCATGTCGATCCCGGTCTTTCATGACGACCAGCACGGCACGGCGATCATCGTGGGCGCGGCGCTGCTCAACGCGCTGTCGCTGGTCGGCAAGGACATCGCCAAGGTGAAGCTCGTCGTCTCCGGCGCGGGAGCGGCGGCGCTCTCCTGCCTCGGCGTGCTCGAGAAGCTCGGCCTGCCGCGCGAGAACATGTGGGTCACCGACATCGCGGGCGTGGTCTGGAAGGGCCGCAACGAGCTGATGGACCCCTGGAAGGAGCGCTACGCCCGCGAGACGCCGGCCCGTACGTTGGGCGAGGTGATCGGCGGTGCCGACGTGTTCCTCGGCCTCTCGGCCGCCGGGGTGCTGAAGCAGGAGATGGTGAAGAAGATGGCGGCCAAGCCGCTGATCTTCGCGCTGGCCAATCCCAATCCCGAGATCACGCCGGAGGATGTGGCGGCCGTCCGCTCCGACGCCATCATGGCGACGGGGCGCAGCGACTACCCCAACCAGGTCAACAACGTCCTCTGCTTCCCCTACATCTTCCGCGGTGCGCTCGATGTCGGCGCCACGACCGTCAACGACGAGATGAAGATCGCCTGCGTGCGTGCCCTCGCCGCCCTGGCGCGCAAGGAACCCTCTGAGGTCGTGGCGCGTGCCTTCGGCGAGCAGGCCGGTGGCTTCGGTCCGGACCAGATCATCCCCAAGCCGTTCGACCCGCGCCTGATCGTCGAACTGGCGCCGGCCGTCGCCAAGGCGGCGATGGATAGCGGCGTGGCCACGCGGCCCATCGCCGACTTCGACGCCTATCGCGGCCAGCTCAGCCAGTTCGTGTTCAAGTCCGGTCTCATCATGCGGCCGGTCTTCGAGCAGGCGCGCAGCGGACCCAAGCGCGTGATCTTCAGCGCCGGCGAGGATGATCGCGTGCTGCGCGCCGTGCAAATCATCCTCGACGAGGGGATCGCCCGGCCGATCCTGATCGGCCGTCCCGACATCATCCGCCGCCGCGCCGAGCGGCTCGGCCTTCGCTTCCGTCCCGGCACCGACGTCGAGCTGGTCGATCCCTCGGATGACCCGCGCTACGACAAATACTGGGGTGCCTACCACGAGCTGATGGAGCGGCGCGGCGTCACCGAGCCGACCGCGCGCAACCTGGTGCGTACCAGCCCGACCCTGATCGCCGCCCTTGCGGTGAAGCTCGGTGATGCCGATGCCATGATCGCGGGCGCCTACGGCCGCTTCCGCACCCACTTCAACCATGTGCGCGACGTCATCGGGCTGCGCCAGGGTGTAAGGAACATGGCGGCCCTCAGCCTGCTCGTCATGCCCACGCGCTCCCTGTTCATCGCCGACACCTATGTGAACTACGACCCAGACCCCGAGACGCTGGCCGAGATCACGCTGCTGGCGGCCGACGAGGTGCTGCGCTTCGGCATCCAGCCCAAGGTCGCGCTGATCTCCCATTCGAGCTTCGGCAGCTCCGACCATCCATCGGCACGCAAGATGGCCTCTGCCGTGAAGCTCCTGCACGAGCGCGCGTCGGCGCTGCAGGTCGACGGCGAGATGCACGGCGACGCCGCCCTCGACGTCGACATCCGTGCCAGCGTGTTCCCGCGCTCGCGCCTGAAGGAGCCGGCCAACCTGGTCGTCTGCCCGTCGCTCGACTCGGCCAACATCGCCTTCAATCTGCTGAAGAACGGCGCCGACGGTCTGCATATCGGCCCGATGCTGCTCGGCACCGACCTGCCGGCGCACGTGCTGACGCCGTCGGTGACGGCCCGCGGCATCCTCAACATGACGGCGCTCGCCGTCGTCGAAGCCCAGCGCCTCGCCGAGGCGCGGGGATGAGCGGCGAGGCAGAGCTCCTCGACGAGGTCACGCCGGAGCTGGTCCGGCGAGTCGAGGCTGCACTTGCCGAAGAAACGCCCGACACCGTCCGGGCGCTGCTGGCCAATCTCAGCGCCACCGGCCAGGCCTCTATTCTCGAGCAGATCGGCGAGGCCGAGCGCGACAAGCTCGTCGGCATTCTCAAGACCGATCTCGATCCCGAGGCGCTGACCGAGCTCGACGAGGAGGTCCTCGAGGACGTTCTCGAGCAGCTCGACAGCAAGGAGATCGCGGCCGCTGCCCGCGAGCTCGAGGCCGACGACGCCGCCACCATCCTCGAGGATCTGCCGGAGGAAGAGCGCCGCGAGGTACTGGCCGAGCTGCCGGCCGAGGAACGCGCCGAGATCGAGAGCGCGCTCGCCTATCCGGAAGACACCGCCGGCCGCATGATGCAGCGGTCGCTGGTCAAGGTCCCGGACCGCTGGACGGTGGGCGAGGTGATCGATCACTGCCGCGAGGCGACCGACCTGCCGGACGACGTCTACGATATCTTCGTCGTCGACCAGGCCGGCATGCTGCGCGGCTCCGTACCGCTCGGCCGCATGCTGCGCACCAAGCGGCCCGTGCCGATCGTCGACATCGTCGACCCCGATATCCCGTCACTGCCAGCCACTGCCGACCAGGCTGAGGTCGCCCACGTATTCCGCGACCAGAACCTCGTCTCCTGCCCGGTCGTCGACGGCGAGAACCGCCTGCTGGGCGTGATCATGGTCGACGACGTCGTCGACGTGATCGATGAAGAGGCCGAGGAGGACATGCTGAAGATGGGCGGCGTCGGTGCCGACGACATGCATGCACCGCCCGTACGCACGGTGTGGCAGCGCGCGCCATGGCTGCTGGTCAACGTCGCCACGGCGATGGTGGCGGCCCTGGTGATCGCCCAGTTCGAGAATGCGATCGAGAAGATCGTCGTGCTGGCCGTGCTGATGCCGATCGTCGCCTCGATGGGCGGCAATGCCGGCATCCAGACGGTAACTGTCACGGTGCGCGCGCTGGCGATGGGCGAGCTCACGGCGGCCAATGCCCTCCGCTTCATCGCCAAGGAAGCCATGGTCGGGAGCCTGAACGGGCTGATGTTCGCGGCCTTGCTCGCGGTCGGCGTGATCCTGATCTTCGGCGACTGGCGGCTGGGCGCGGTGATCGCTGCGGCCATGGTCTGCAACCTGATGGCCGCGGCGCTTGCCGGCTCGCTGATCCCTCTGGGCCTGCAGAAGTTCGGGGTCGATCCGGCAGTATCCTCGACCGTCTTCCTGACGATGGTCACCGACGTGATCGGCTTCCTGACCTTCCTCGGTCTGGCGACGATTTTCCTGCTCTAGCGAAGGCCCGCGGAGCCGGGCTATCGTTCGGCATGATCTTCCGGATCCTGAGTGTTCTAGCCCTGCTGCTCGCGGCAGAAGCGGCGCAGGCACAGAACAAGGTGCCGTCCGACCGCGTGCTCGAGGCGCTGGTCAAGGCATCGCTGCTCACCTTCAACGACGCCAACGTGACCGGCAACTACGAAGTCCTGCATGCCAAGCTCTCCAAGCCGTTCCGCCAGCAGTTCCCGCC
>CAYRBQ010000501.1:0-3424 GCA_964422305.1 uncultured Reyranella sp.
CTCGCAATCGGGCGGCGCGAGGGGCATATATTTCGCCCATGAAGCCGCTTCTCGCCGCGCCGCCGCCCGACTCGCTGATCAATCCCCTGAGACCCGAGGACCGCGCGCCGCCGCTGTCGGGCGAAAGCACCCTGCCGCCGGCGCAGTTCAAGCTCGCCTCGCCCTTCGCGCCCGCCGGCGATCAGCCGCAGGCGATCGCCGAGCTCACCGCCGGGCTCGAGCGCGGCGAGAAGGACCAGGTGCTGCTCGGCGTCACCGGCTCGGGCAAGACCTTCACGATGGCGCACGTCATCCAGAACGTGCAGCGCCCCACCCTCATCCTCGCGCCCAACAAGACGCTGGCAGCGCAGCTCTACGGCGAGATGAAGAGCTTCTTCCCGGAGAACGCGGTCGAGTATTTCGTCTCCTACTACGACTACTACCAGCCCGAGGCCTACGTCCCGCGCAGCGACACCTATATCGAGAAGGAATCGTCGATCAACGAGCAGATCGACCGCATGCGCCACTCGGCGACGCGCGCCCTGCTCGAGCGCCGCGACGTGATCATCGTCGCATCGGTCTCCTGCATCTACGGCATCGGCGCGGTCGAGACCTACTCGACCATGACGGTCTCGCTCCATGCCGGCCAGCAGGTCAACCGCGACGCGCTGCTGCGCGATTTCGTCAAGCTGCAGTACAAGCGCAACGAGGCCAACTTCGTGCGCGGCATGTTCCGCGCGCGCGGCGATTCGCTCGAGATCTTTCCCGCGCACTGCGACGACCGCGCCTGGCGCATCACCCGGTTCGGCGACGAGATCGAGGCGATCCACGAGTTCGACCCGCTGACCGGCGAGAAGAAGGTGAGCCTCGGCGAGGTCAAGCTCTACCCCAACAGCCACTACGTGATGCCGCAGCCGACGCTCGACCAGGCGATGGAGCAGATCAAGCTCGACCTCAAGGTGCGGCTCGCGGAGCTGCGCGACGCGGGCAAGCTGCTGGAAGCGCAGCGGCTCGAGCAGCGCTGCAATTTCGACATGGAGATGATGGCGGCGACCGGCTCCTGCGCCGGCATCGAGAACTATTCCCGGTACTTCACCGGCCGCGCGCCCGGCGAGCCGCCGCCGACCCTGTTCGAGTACATCCCCAAGGACGCGCTGCTGATCGTCGACGAGAGCCACGTGACCGTGCCGCAGGTCGGCGGCATGTTCCGCGGCGACTACATGCGCAAGTCGACCCTGGCCGAGTACGGCTTCCGCCTGCCCTCCTGCGTCGACAACCGGCCGCTCAAGTTCGAGGAATGGGACGCGATGCGGCCGCAGTCGGTGTTCGTGTCGGCGACGCCGGGACCGTGGGAGCTCGAGCGCGTCGCCGGCGCCTTCACCGAGCAGGTGATCCGCCCCACCGGGCTGATCGACCCGGTCTGCATCATCCGCCCGACCGAGAAGCAGGTCGACGACCTGCTGTTCGAGGTGCGCGAGGTGGCGAAGCGCGGCCAGCGCACCTTGGTCACCGTGCTGACCAAGCGCATGGCCGAGGACCTGACCGAGTACCTGCACGAATCCGGCGTGCGCGTGCGCTACATCCATTCCGACGTGGAAACCTTGGAGCGCATCGAGATCATCCGCGACCTGCGGCTCGGCGCGTTCGACGTGCTGGTCGGCATCAACCTGCTGCGCGAGGGCCTCGACATCCCCGAATGCGCGCTGGTCGCCATCCTCGACGCCGACAAGGAAGGTTTTCTCCGCTCGCCGACGTCGCTCGTCCAGACGATCGGCCGCGCCGCGCGCAACGTCGAGGGCCGCGTCATCCTCTATGCCGACAAGATGACGGACTCGATCAAGTACGCCATGGCCGAGACCGACCGCCGACGCGCCAAGCAGATGGCCTACAACAAGGAGCACGGCATCACGCCGGCCTCGGTGAAGAAGAACATCGCCGAGATCCTGCAGTCGACGGCCGAGCGCGACCATTACACGGTCGACACCGGCGTCTCGGGCGACGTGCATCTCGTGGGCCACAATCTCCGCACGCACATCGCCGAGCTGGAGAAGCGCATGCGCGCCGCCGCCGCCGACCTCGAGTTCGAGGAGGCCGGCCGCCTGCGCGACGAGATCCGTCGCCTCGAGGCCAACGAGCTCGAGCTGCCGGGACAGGCGCAGAGCGCCAACGTGGGCGTCCATCTCGGCAAGATGCAGCACTCCCGCGTGTTCCGTGGCGTGCGCACCGGCTCCGGCTCGCGCGGCAAGCCGGCACGACGCAGCGGCCGCTGACGGAAGGAAACGACGATGCGCTTCAGCCCCGCTCGTTTCTCATTTGGCCTTCTCCTCGCCCTCCTCTTCGCGACACCGCTCGCCGCACAGGAGCGCGAGGAGATCGCCAGCGTGCCGCCGACCGGCGGCGCAAGCCAGATCGCCACCGTGCTGCGCCCGCCCGGCGAAGCGCGCGCGCCGCTGGTCGTCATCAACCACGGCTCGCCGGCCGACGGCTCGCAGCGCACCACCATGCAGCGGCCGAAGTATCCGACGCTCTCCTCGTTTTTCCTGGCCAAGGGCTACGTCGTCGCCCTGCCGCTGCGCCGCGGTTACGGCGAGAGCGGCGGGACCTGGGCCGAGGCCTACGGGCGCTGCGAGACGCCGGACTACTACACGGCCGGCCTGCAGGGTGCGGCCGACATCCAGTCGACCATCGACTACATGCGCACGCGCGCTTACGTCGCCGAGCGCGTCCTCGTGGTCGGCCAGTCGGCGGGCGGCTGGGCCACGGTCGCGCTCTCCAGCCGCAACCCGCCGGGCGTGCCCGGCATGATCAACTTCGCCGGCGGCCGCGGCGGCCACCAGAAGCTGCCGGGCGGCGGCACCGGCAACTGCACGCCCGAGGCGCTCGTCCAGGCCGCCGCCAAGTACGGCGCGACGGCCCGCGTGCCGATGCTCTGGCTCTACACCCAGAACGACTCCTTCTTCGAGCCGTCGCTCGCCGCCCGCATGGCCCAGGCCTACGACGCCGCCGGCGGCCGGGCGAACTACAAGCCCCTGCCCGCCTTCGGCCGCGACGGCCACGGCCTCGCCGGCGCCCGCGACGGCGCCGCGCTGTGGGCGCCGCCGGTCGAAAGCTTCCTCGCCGGCTTGCGCTGAGCGAGCATTTTCCGAACACGAGTTGTTCGGGAACTGTTCGTCCGCAAACTCGCAAAACGCCGGCCCGCCTGCACCGGACGGCTTGCGCCGACGCGAGGTCCAAATCGCGGACCTGTTCGGCACTGCCCACACACCTCACGGCGCTCCCGGATATTGCCGAGCAATGTCCTGTCGCTACGTGGCCGGGCGAAGCCCGGCCCAGCCGCGCTACAGCCACAACAACTTCCCGACGACACTGCGACGGGGCTCCGATGCAGCATTTGCGCGGTCTTCGTGATTTTCGCGTGCTACACCGCGACGTACCGCTTTGTAGC
>CAYRBQ010000502.1:0-3416 GCA_964422305.1 uncultured Reyranella sp.
CCCGTCACCGTCGACGGCATGGGACCGACCGAGGGATGGCAGGCCTACTGGAAGGAGTTCGACGCACGGCGGCGCAGCAGCTCGAGCTGGGCCGCCTCGACGCGCTCGCCTCTCGTCGCCTGACCGGATGAACCTCGTCGAACGCGCAGGTCTGTGGACCGAGGAGCGCAAGACCGCCACGCGCGAGGTCGAGCGCCGCATCCAGGCGGGCGAGCTCACCGTCGTCCGCCTCTCCTTCGCCGACCAGCACGGCATCCTGCGCGGCAAGACCTATGTCGCGGGCGAGATCGGCGGCGCCATGAAGAACGGCGTCGGCTTCAGCGCCACCATGCTGATGAAGGACACCTCCCATCGCACGGTGTTCCAGGTGTGGGGCCCGGGCGGCGCGTTCGGGGCCAAGGAATGGGAAGGCGCGGCCGACGTGATGATGCTGCCCGACCCGTCGACCTTCCGCGTGCTGCCGTGGGCGCCGCACACGGGGTGGATGCTGTGCGACATCGTCTTCGCCGACGGTAGGCCCGTGCCGCTCAGCACCCGACACCTCTATCGGCAAGCGCTCTCCTCGCTGTCGGAGCTGGGCTACGACTTCGTCGCCGGGCTGGAGGTGGAGTTCCATCTCTTCAAGCTCGAAAAGGCGCGCCTTGCGCTCGATGACACCGCGCAGCCCGGCCAGCCGGGCCCGCCGCCTGAAGTGTCGCTGCTCAACCAGGGCTACCAGTACCTGACTGAGCAGCGTTACGACGAGATGGATCCGATCCTCGAGATCCTGCACACCAACATCTCGGGCCTCGGGCTGCCGCTGCGCTCGCTCGAGGTGGAGTTCGGACCGAGCCAGGTCGAGTTCACCTTCGCAGCGCGCTCCGGGCTGGAGCCGGCCGACGCCATGGTGCTGTTCCGAAGCGCCGTGAAGCAGGTGGCGCAGCGCAATGGCCATCACGCGACCTTCATGTGCCGGCCCAAGATTCCCAATGTGATGTCGAGCGGCTGGCACCTGCATCAGTCGCTCAAGGATCGCAAGACCGGCGCGAATGCGTTCATGGACACGAGCGAGCCGCTGTCGCCGCTGGGCATGCAGTGGATGGCCGGACTGCTCGCGCATGCACCGGCCGCGGCCGCCTTCACCACACCGACGCTGAACGGCTACGAGCGCTACAAGCCCTTCTCGCTGGCCCCCGACCGCGCCATCTGGGCGAGGGAGAATCGCGGCGTCATGGTGCGCGTGCTGGGCGGCCCCGGCGATCCCGCGACGCATCTGGAGAACCGCGTCGGCGAACCCGCCGCAAACCCATACCTCTACATGGCGAGCCAGATCGTCTGCGGTCTCGATGGCCTCAAGCAGAAGTCCGATCCCGGCCCATCGGCCGACACGCCCTACGAGGTCAAGGCGCCGATGCTGCCGCGCTCGCTCGCCGAAGCTTTGACGGCGCTGGACGCTGACAAGGCATTGCGCGCGGGCCTGGGCGACTTCTTCGTCGACTATTACGTGAAGCTGAAGCAGGCCGAGATCGACCGCTTCTCCGCCGGCGGCGCCGACTGGGAACAGCGGGAGTATTTCTCGGTCTTCTAGATTTCGAGGAGACCATGACCGCGATCGCCGTCGTCACAACCGTGGCCAGCAGGAAGGAGGCGCGCGCCCTCGCCCGCGCGCTGGTCGAGGCCCAGCTCGCCGCCTGCGCACAGATCTCGCGCATCGAGAGCATCTATCCGTGGAAGGGCGCGATCGAGCACGGCAAGGAGTATCGCGTGCTCTTCAAGACGCTCGACGAGCACTACGCCGCCGTCGAGCGCGCCATCCGCGAGCTGCACTCCTACGAGCTGCCCGCCATCCACGCCTTTCCGATGATGCACGTCTCCGACGCCTACGCGGCGTGGATCGAGGAGAACATTCGCGCCTAGCCGAGAGCCGGCCGCTCAGCGCGGCCGATGCTGCGTCCCCTGGCCGGCCGTGATGAACAGCGCCGTGCTGGTCCCCTCGACATCGGCGGTGTGCCAGACGCCCGGCGGATTGATCGCGTACTGGCCTGGACCGAGCCGAACGGTCGTTACCTTTCCGTCGGACTGTTGCTGGCTCAGGATCAAGGTTCCCGCCGTGCACAGCACGACCTCCGCGCCGGTCGGATGCATCTCCCAGGCGGTCCAGGAGGCGTCGAAGGAATGCATGCTGACGAGCCGCCCCTCCCCACCGTCACCGCGATGGCGCGCCGCGTAGCCCTCGTACCAGGCGAGATCGCCGGTGAACCGCGGCTCGACCTCCGCGGTCGCGCCGAGCCCGAGATGGATCGGATTGGAGGCGATGTCGATTGCACTCATGCGAGACTCCCATAGGTTCGTGCGCCGGGGGCGCTCATGTCTTCCCGCCTTCCATCATCCTGGTCCAGCGCTTCTGCATCTCGGCGGGATCGACCTTCTCCTTCTCGACGGACAGCGCCCAGCGATAGCCGAACGGGCACGCCACCATGCCCATGCGGTCGCCGTAGAACTGGTCCTCGACGGGGCGCACGATCGTGGCGCCCGCCTTCACCGCACGCTTCACCGCAGCGTCCGCATCGGCGACGCGGATATAGAAGGAGACCGGTGAGCCGCCGATCGACGCCGGGCTTCGGGCGCCGAAATCGGGATACTCGTCGTTCATCATCAGGAGCGTGTCGCCGATCCTGATCTCGGCATGGCCGACCCGGCCGGCCGGCTCGACGAGACGGAACACCTCCTCGGCGCCGAATGCCTTTGCATAGAAATCGATGGCCGCCTTGGCGTCGTGCACCGTCATGTGGGCCCGCAGGGTCTGCTCTCTCTCGGTCTGCTTTGCACTCATGGCATCACCTGTGTTATATTACGTTACGTATTGTAACGTTAATGCATGCCCCGTCAAGTCCCCTCGTCCCCACCGCAACGCGGCCGTCCGCGCGACCCACGGACCCGCGCGGCCATCCTCGCCGCCGCCCGCGCCCTGCTCGATCGCGGCGGCCTCACCGCCGTCACCATCGAGGCGATCGCGCAGAAGGCCGAGGTCAGCCGGCCCACGATCTACCGCTACTGGCCCAACGCGCCGGCCGTCGCGATGGCTGCATTCCTGGAGACGACGGGTGCCGGTGAAGCCGCGAAATCGCCACGCGCGCCGCTGGCCGCCCTGCGGGCGCAGCTTCACGCACTGGCGGATGCCTTCGCCGCACCGGCCGGGCGCAGCGTCGCGGCGATGGTCGCCGCCGCTCAATCGGAAACCGAGCTCGCCAAGGCCTTCCGCAACGAGTTCATTGCCCGCAACCGCGACGCCACGCGCTCCCTGCTGGAGCGCTGCGTCGCCGACAAGGCGATCGACCCGCCCGAGGATATGGAGCTGACGCTCGACCTGATCTTCGGCCCGCTTTTCTACCGCCTGCTGATGGGCCACGCGCCGATCACGCGCGGCTTCGTCGACC
>CAYRBQ010000503.1:0-3413 GCA_964422305.1 uncultured Reyranella sp.
CTCGCGGCCGACGCCGCGCTGGCCGACGGGCGCGTGGCGCGGCAGGCGTCGCCGCGGTGATAGACTATGAGATGCCGGCTCCTGTAGCGGCGCGGGTCGAGGCTGGCGATGCCGTTCATCGACGAGGTGTGCACGAAGCCCGCGACCTTGCCGTCGAGCGGCGCCGACAGCGCCATCGTCGACTCGGTGCTGCGGCTGGTGCCGACCACATAGGCCTGGAGCTGCGGTCCGTAGCGGCGCTGCAGGTCCTGCACGATCGCCAGGATGCGACCGGGTGAGGTCGTGGCGTCGGTCGAGGCGGCGACGAACGGCCCGTCGGCGAACAGGCCGCGCGAGCGGATCAGGAAGTTGCCACCCATGGCGAGGGCGATGCGCCCGTTCTCCATCCGCGGATTGAGGATGCCCTGCCCGCCCGGCATCAGGATGACGGCGTAGCGCGGCTGGCCGGGCTGGCTGGTCAGGAGGTAGTTGAACGGCGCACCGCCGGCGGGTTGCGCCACCGCGATCTCCTCGGCCGCGACGGCGGGCGCCGCGATGAAGGCCAGGATCGTCGCCAGGATCGCAGCCGAGAAAGCCCTTCTCATGTCGCCTCCAGTCTCCCGACCGCGTAGCACGCAAGCCTGGCCAGCCGGAAGTGGCGCCCTATTGACAGACGTTTCCTATTGACTATATTATCCTGTCACTAGTAAATACGAGCCTTTGAACCACTGCAATAGGAAACAGCCATGACCGATCCCGACCGTCTCGCCGCCCTGGTCCGCAAGGAATGGTCGATGGACCCGCGCGAGGCGCTGTACCAGAAGCGGCTGCACGGGCCCAACGTCGTTCTGCCGCCGGACTTCAGCGGCCTGCGCCTGACCGACCTGGAGGAGCTGGTCGCGGAGCTCGAGCGGCCGCGCCGCGAGGCCGAGGAGGCGCAGAAGAGCGCCCGGCGCATCGCCGACGCGCCGCGCGCGCTGGCGCGCGCCCTGCAGGGGCCGCCCAAGCGCCGCACCCCTTCCCGCCTGCGCGTCGCCTTCCTGCGCCAGCTCGAGCGCTGGGGCACGGTCAGCCAGGCCGCCGCCGCGGTCGATCTCGACCGCCGCACCATCCAGCGCTGGCGGCGGCTCCGGCCGGAGTTCGACCTGCGCTGCGAGGAGGCGCTGGCCCGCCGCGCGCAGATCCTGGAGGACGAAGGCGTGGCACGGGCGCGTCGCGCCACCCGCCGGCCGTTCTTCTACGGCGGCAAGCAGGTCGGCGAGGTCGAGCAGTACAACGATCCGCTCCTGGTGCGCATGATCGGCCAGTTCGCGGGCCGCCGTCCCCAGGCGTCGCCCGCCCTGACCGCCGACTCCATCGCCACCATCGTGCGCGCCGCGGTGGAGGGCACGATCCGGCAGATGTCGCAGGATGCGCGGCAGGCCGAGTCGCAGGCGGACGACGGAAAGTGACGCCGGATCAGGACGTTGTCCGGCGGTTGACGGGCGCCGGACGACACAACCCCGGAACGGCCGATGTCGCGGCGCCGCGTTCGGTCGCGAACCTCCCGCCGGGTAACCGCAGCGGGGCTGCGGCGGGTTGTCCTTGCCGACGTGACCACGGGATGACCTAGTGGCGATCGGGGGACCGACGATGCCGCGCAGCCTGGATGCTCCGCTCAGCCACAATGAAGAAGTTGCGTTGCGTCGTGTCGCCCTGGGACGCTCCCCGCTGCAGGAACTGGCACCGCGCGACGTCATGCGCCTCAAGAGCCTGTCGCTGGTCGAGGACGAGAACGGCGTGCTGAAGCTCACCGAGATCGGCCGCCAGCGCTATCGCGCCCTGCCCCGCGCGTCGCAAGGCGACGAAAAGACGGTCTAGGTTTCAGAAGCGGCGCGCAACGGCCCTCGCGGGCAGGCGTTCATCGGGTGAGTTCGTTCACATCACCCGAAGGGAGCGCGCGATGGCCAGCATCACACCGAAGACCCTGATCAACGCCGAGAAGGTCAACGGCACCAGCGTCTACAACCTGCAGGGCGAGAAGCTCGGCACGGTCGAGGACATCATGATCGACAAGGTGAGTGGACAGGCGATCTATGCCGTCATGTCGTTCGGCGGCTTTCTCGGCATCGGCGACAAGCACCATCCGCTGCCGTGGTCGACGCTGAAGTACGACACCGCGAAGGAAGGCTACGTGGTCGATCTCGACAAGGACATGCTGAAGGACGCACCGACCTACGACGACAACGAGAGCTTCGCCTGGACGCCGGACTACGGCCGGCGGGTCGACAAGTACTACGACGTGCCGACCTACTGGTGATCGCTAGGGGTTGACCTTGGCGCAGCCGGCGCCGGTCCAGCGATAGCCCTGGGCGGCGCCGGACACCATGGTCCACTCGACGATGCAGCCCTGGCGGACGAGGGTCGGCGGGAAGCCGCCGACCGGCATCCACATGCCGCCGCGCCAGCCCCATCCCCAGCCGCCGTACGGCGCCCAGTAGATCGGCGGCGAGCCGGGATCGATGTAGGACGTGTCCCAGCGCCACTGCAGGATCTTGGCGCCGTCCTCGAGCTGGTAGCTGTTGTCGGGGATGCGGCCCATGCCGCCGATCAGGCCGGCCTCGGAGGCGTTGGCCATTTCGCGCAGCCGGCTGTCGAACACCGCCTCTCGCTCCTGTCGTGTCGGCCCGCACGCCGCGAGCGACAGCAGCAGGACTGAAGCGACGAGAGCGATCCGCATGGCCGGACTCCATTCTTCGACGGGTCAGGGAATGGCGCCCAGCTTCTTCTTGCAGGCGGTGGTGAGCTGGTTGGTGCGCTGGTCGTCGCACGGCTTCTGGTGCTCCAGCAGGACGGCGCCGTAGTAAAGGAGCAGCATCGCGATGATCCAGCCGGCCAGCGACCAGCCGGTCGCGCGGTCCATGCGCTCGTGGAAGGCGGGCGTGGCGCGTGCCGGCGCCGCCACCGAGACGAGGCCGCGGATCAGCGCGATGGTGAGCGGAAAGGTCGCCGCGCCGCAGGCGATGTAGAGGGCCAGGAGGCCCAGCGGACCGAGCTCGCCCACCGGGCCTACCAGGTCAGCTTGGGCATCGGGATCGGGCCGTTCTGCTTGCCCTGCCAGCCGCGCGCTTCCATGCAGCGCGCCACGCCGCGCTCGACGTTGTAGCGGTAGCCCTGGTTGGCCATGTCGGAATAGAGCTCCTGCTGGCCGAAGCGCTCGCGCTCGCCGGAGAAGACCGAGCGGCGCTGGTCGTCGATGTCGCGCTCCTTCTGCGCCTGCGCCCGGACCTGGGCCTTGCACTGCGCCTCGTCCTTGGTGAACTGCTCGGACGTGCCGCCGTCCTTGGAGAAGTCCTTGGGGGCGCAGGCCGCCAGCGCCGCGGCCGCCGCCAGCAGGGCGAGCGCGCGTCTCATGGTGCGCCCGCCAGCGCGGCCTCGATGGCCTTCAGCGCCTC
>CAYRBQ010000504.1:0-3402 GCA_964422305.1 uncultured Reyranella sp.
TGATCATCTTGCGGTCGACCGGCCCGGTGATCTCGACGCGGCGGTCGAGGATGTCCTTGGGCAAGGGCGCCACGGTCCAGTCGCTCTCGCGGATCTTGGCCGTCTCCTTCAGGAAGTCCGGCTTCTCGCCGGCATCGAGGCGCTTCTGGCGCTCGACCCTGAGGGCCAGCAGCTCTTCGCGGCGGGCGTTGAACTTGCGTTGCAGCTCGGCGACGAAGGTCACTGCCTCTTTCGTGAGCACCTTCTCGAAGCCCGGCTTGATCGCGCCGTCGATGGTCACGCCTGCCGGAAGGTCCAAAGCCGCCATTTCGTTTCCCCTCGGAATTCGTTGGATATCGGTCGAGGGGGCGATTTACCGCCTTGAGGCCCTGCCCGGCAAGGCGCTACGAGGGTACATGGACGCCGCTTTCGTCTTGGATTGGCTGAATCTGCTGCTGCGCTGGGCTCACATGATCGTGGGCATCGCCTGGATCGGCGCATCCTTCTATTTCATCTGGCTGGACAACCACCTTCACAAGCCGCTGGACCCGGCCGACGCGGCCAAGGGCATCGGCGGCGAGGTCTGGGCGGTCCACGGCGGCGGCTTCTACACGGCCAAGAAATTCACTGTGGCCCCGGAGCGGCTGCCGCCCGAGCTGCACTGGTTCAAATGGGAAGCCTACACGACCCTGATCACCGGCTTCTTTCTGCTGTGCCTCGTCTACTACTATGGCGCCGAGATCGCGCTGATCGACCCCGCCGTCATGCAGCTCACCAAGACCCAGGCCATCGCCATCGGGCTGGGCTTCCTGGTGCTGGGCTGGCTGGTCTACGACTGGCTGTGCCGGTCGGCGTTCGGCGACGACGAGGCGGTGCTGGGCGGGCTGGTCTTCCTCTATTGCGTCGTCACCGCCTGGGCGCTCTGCCACATCTTCTCCGGTCGCGGCGCCTATATCCACTTCGGCGCCATGCTCGGCACCATCATGGTGCTGAACGTCTACTTCGTGATCATTCCCGGACAGCGCGAGCTGGTGAAGGCCAAGGAAGAAGGCCGCGTCCCCGATCCGAAGTTCGGCCTGATGGGCCGGCAGCGCTCGGTGCACAACACCTACTTCACCCTGCCCGTCCTGTTCACGATGATCAGCAACCACTATGCGGGCCTCTACGGCCACGAGTGGAACTGGGTGCTGCTGATCCTGATCTCGGTCGCCGGCGCCCTGATCCGCGTCTGGTTCGTGCAGCGCCACAAGGGCAACCAGAACCCGCTGGTGCTGTCGGCCGGCTTCGTCACGCTGGCGATCACCGCGCTGCTGGCCCTGCCGCGGCCGAGCGCCGACGGCGGCGGGCCGGTGGCGTTCGACCAGGTGCAGCCGATCATCCAGGCGCGCTGCGTGTCGTGCCACGCCGTGAAGCCCACGCAGGAAGGCTTCCTCGCGCCGCCCAAGGGCATCCTGCTCGAGACGCCTTCGCAGATCCACGCCATGGCCGCCGCCATCAACCAGCAGGCCGCTGCCTCGCGCGTCATGCCGCCCGGCAACATGACGGAGATGACAGACAGCGAGCGCCGCATGATTGCGCGCTGGTTCAAGGGTGGCGCACAATAGCGGCATGAACGGCCGCACGGGCGGCCTGCCGTGGCGCCCTCTGCTGATGGCGGCGCTGGCGGCGGCCGCGCTCCTTCTCTACTGGCTGAGCTTACCGGATCGCGGACGCGAGGTCGTGCGCGAGGTGACGCCAGCGCCGGCTAGCGGCGCGGTCGCACGCGAGGCGCCGCTGGGCTGGGGCACGAGCGTCGGCTTCGCCGACCAGCGACGGCTCGACGAGCACTACGAGAAGCACGGCGCCGAGTTCGGCCGCATTACCAAGCACGACTATCTTCGCCAGGCGCAGCTCCTGCGCGATGCACGGGTCGGCGGGCCGATCCTGGAGACGGTGCGCAAGGACGGCGTCATCACGCGCTTCGACCGCGACACCGGTGCCTTCATCGCCTTCAATCCCAACGGCGTGATCCGCACCTTCTTCAAGCCCAACGACGGCGAGCGCTACTATCGCCGCCAGGCGGAGCGGGCGCGCGAATGAAGCCGCCCCCGCCGCCCGGACCGCCCGACGTCGCCGACCTGCAGGAGCTGATCGACCAGTGGGCGAGCTTCGCCGCCGACCTCGAGCGGCAGGGCTACAACTTCGATCTCGACAACTGGCTGAACGACGTCGACGTGCGCGAGCTGATCCTCGAGGCGCTGCCGATGTTCAGCCGCGAGGAGATGGGCGACCACGCGCTGAAGCTCGACGAGGCCGACCGCGCGTTCATGTCGTCGACACGCGATTTCAAGCGCTGCGTCTGGGGCCACGGAACGGCGCGCAAGGAGAAGTGGACCGCGCAGAAGAACTGGTGGTACTTCCGCACGCCTGCGCGTTCCAACGCGCAGCTCGAAGACGAGCTCGCAACTGTCCGCTAGTCAGATCCGCTCGTAGAACTCGAAGGCGTAAGGCTGATTGGGGAAGTCCTTGCGGACGCCCCACGGCGTGCGGTCGGTCGGCTTGAACAGTGATCCGAGCAGGCCGAGCTGATTGAGCGACTGCGGCATGTCCTCGAGGTGCCAGCCGACGAAAAGCAATCCGCCCGGCCTGATGGTTCGGTGCAATGCGGCCAGCAGCGGCGGCAGCTCATCACCGCGCGGCCCGTACTCGTTGTTCGGCGGATCGGCGTAACCCAGGACGCCGGTGAGCATGATGCAGTCGAAGAACTCCGCCGGCCGGTGCTTGTCGATCTCCCCGATCGGCGCGATGATGTGGTTCTTCGCACCCCACACCCTGTTCAAGGCCGCGCGATCGATCGTGTGGTAGCGATCGGAATCGTCGACGAAGAACTCTTCGTATTGATAGGTGTAGGAGGCGGTGCCGACGAACAGGACCTTGCGGTAGGTCCGGGCGACCCAGGGCAATGCCTCGTTCTGCAGGAAGACACGCTCGGGATTGACCCGCAGCATGGTCTCGTAGCCGCCCCTGTTCACACCAACCACGCTCAGGAGCACGAAGCGGTGCACGCTCTTCGGGACCAGCGACTTGACGCCGGGAAACGTGTCGTTCACCCAGTAGGCGACCTTGGACAGCAGTCTCTTGACCAACTTCGCCGCCCTTCCCTGCTCGCGCTCCACCCTGATCTTGTGGTTACGGGTTTCCGATTTGCACTTCAAGTGCGGTTTGTATCGATGACGTCGGCGAAAATACTCGTCGAGCGGGCCGGACCCGTCACGACGATCGTCATCAACCGGCCGCAGGCGAAGAATGCCCTCGACAATGAGGCCGCGCACGCGCTCGCCGATGCGCTCAAGTCCTTCGAGGCCGACGGGGAGGCACACGTCGCGGTGCTAACCGGCGCGGGAGGCGCCTTCTGTGCCGGTGCCGACCTCAAGGAGCTGGGCA
>CAYRBQ010000505.1:0-3395 GCA_964422305.1 uncultured Reyranella sp.
CGGCGGCCGCCCACCGCTGAAGCTCGCGTCCAAGAAGTAAGGTCGGGTGGCGATACCGGTCGGGCGCTTCCGGACATTGCTCAGCAATGTCGTGCGCTCCCCGGCCAAGCCTGTGGCTTGGCCTATAGCCGCCAGAGCGTTACGCCGGGCGGTGTGGTCGCGCGATCGAGCAGGCCCGGCACGTCGGCCACGAAGCCACCGTCGGCGGCCTTGAGCAGCGGCTGGACGAGCTTCCAGCCGCCGTCGCGGTAGGCCTTGTGCGCCACCGCCACGACGACGGCGTCGGCAGGGCGCAGCCGGTCGAGCGGCGTGAGGGCCAGGTTGTATTCCTCGCGCAGCAGGTCGCCGTCGGCCATGGGATCGTTGAGCTGGACGGTGATGCCGAAATCCTCAAGCTCGCGCACGATGTCGACGACGCGCGTGTTGCGGATGTCGGGCACGTTCTCCTTGAAGGTGACGCCGAGCACGGTGACCACCGGGCGGCCGTTGTCGTGGCGGCGCATGACGCTGCGCGCCACGCGGTTGGCGACGTAGACTCCCATGCTGTCGTTGACACGCCGGCCCGAGTGGATGACGTGCGGATGGTAGCCGACCTCCTCGGCCTTGTGGGCGATGTAGAAGGGGTCGACACCGATGCAGTGGCCGCCGACCAGGCCGGGCTTGAAGGGCAGGAAGTTCCACTTGGTCCCGGCCGCGTCCAGCACGTCGCGCGTGTCGATGTCTAGCCGATCGGAGATCAGCGCCACTTCGTTGATCAGCGCGATGTTGATGTCGCGCTGGGTATTCTCCAGCACCTTGGCGAACTCGGCGACCTTGATCGAGCCGGCGCGGTGGGTGCCCGCCGTCACCACGGCGCGGTAGGTGGCATCGACGATGTCGAGGGTCGCCGGCGTGTCGGCCGAGACGATCTTCAGGATCGTGTCGAAGCGCCGCTCCTTGTCGCCGGGGATGATGCGCTCGGGCGAGTAGCCGACGTAGAAGTCGGCCTTCCACTTCAACCCCTATTCCTGCTCCAGCACCGGGATGCACACTTCCTCGGTGACACCCGGATAGACCGTCGATTCATAGACCACGATGTCGCCCTTCTTGAGGATGCGACCAAGCGTTGCCGAGGCGCCGCGCAGGGGCCCGAGGTCGGGCTGCTTGCTGGCGTCGATCGGTGTCGGGACGGTGACGATGTGGAAATCGGCGGCCCCGAGGTCCTGGGGATCCGACGAGAATCTCAGCCCCGGCGCCTTGAGCGCCGCCGCCTCGACCTCGCCCGTCCGGTCACGGCCGGCGCTGAGCTCGGCGATGCGGCGTCGGTCGATGTCGAAACCCACCACCCGGAAGCCCGCCCGGCCGAAGCCGGTGGCGACGGGAAGGCCCACGTATCCCAGGCCGATCACGGAGATATGCCGCGTCATCGCCGCAGGTTGTGGCATCTCGCGCGCCCGCTGGCATCCCTTTTCTGTGCCGCCGTCGGCGGCGGCGCAGGCGGTCTAGAGCCGGGCGCCGAGGCGCAGCATGATCAAGCTCTGGTCGTAGCTGCTGCCCGGCTGGTTCGAGTTCAGGGTGACGAACTGGTAGGTCGGGCCGACGAAGAAGTGCTCGGTCGGCAGATACATCGCCCCGAGCCGCAGCGTCACATACTGGTCGTACCGGTTGCCGGGAACGTTTGCCACCGGGAGGTAGTCGGCGATCGTGTAGTCCGCATGGCCGTCGATCCGGATATTGGGACGTGCGTTATAGTTCACGTCGAAGCCGGCCGAGGTGTTGATGTAGGCGGCCGAGGTCGTCAGCGAGGTGTCGTCGATGGTGCGCACGACGAACGGCTTGACCCATAGTTCGCGAATCGGATTCCAGTATCCGGTCAGCCCGAACTTCGGCGTGCTGATGTTCTGGAACTGCGACGACTGGTAGGTCTGCTGCATGTAGCCGGCGAAGAGCTCGACGGCGGTGATGCCACCGAGGTCGAGCAGGATGCCGCCGACGACATCGAAGCCGTTGGAGCTCCGGTTGAACCCCGAAGAATCGAGCTGAAAGTAGGTTCGCTGGTTCAACCCGCCGCGAACCCAGACCTCGTAGCCCGGAAGGAACTCGTAACCGAAGCGGGCGGCCTCGCGAAACTCGTTGCGGTTGCGGTCGCTGTTGGGGATGACGCCCTGCGCCGGCCCGAGCCCGTTGTCGAAGTACTGGTAGTTGTCCAGGCGGCCGTCGAGACGGACATTGAAGCGGTTGAACTTCTGGAAGTAACCGGCGTTCCCGATCGTCTGGTTGTAGACCGTGATCGGCAGGCCGGGACCGGTCACTGTGTTGGGCGTGCCTCGCTCCTCGTGCCGGCGGTTCCAGGAGCCGCCGCCATAGACGTTCCAGTTCCGCTGGATGTCCACGCGCCCGTCGGCTCCCACAGAGACGTCCTGGAAGTTGTTCAGGCCTGGATCGATGCTGTAGAGCCCGAACCCGGCCTTGGCATAGAAGTTGAGCATGTGGTTCGACCAGTCGGACCGCAGCTCGGCCGACGGCTTGATCTGCTGGACGAACGCACCCTGGCGCCCGCTCTGCGTCGCGTAGATGTTGTCGTTGAAAGCCTCGTCGAGCTCGAGCTCGGAGAAGAGCTTGAAGGAGCCGACGCGCACGCCCTTCGGATTGTAGTCCTCGGCCTGGCGTGCCGCCGGCGTGCGGTCGTCCGGCCGCTCCAGGCGCTGCTGGGGCTGGCCGACGGCACCGGGCGGGGACTGTGCGGCTGCCGGAAACACCAGGGCGAACGGTGCCAGGGCTAGTGCGAACAGGTGGCTTAATTTCATTCGGTTCTGCCTCGCTTCAGTCTCGCGCGTCGCCCGCGATGGGTGCCAGGTCGTCTCCTAGAATGCGGGATCGCCTCCTATGCGGGGGCGAGACTCGCTTTCGCTGCGCCTGGGATCGCCGGGAGCGATGACGTACGAGGCAGTTCCGGGCGGATTGGGCGACTTTCCCATCGTCGAGAGGATGTATGCGCGGCCGGGGGCGATCGATGCAGGAGGTTCAGTCTGGGAGTCGGGTTCTGAACAGCCGGCGGCGAGTGCGGCGAATGCGATGGCAACTCGTGTCGCTGTGCTCGCCATAGGTCGTCGTTCCTTCGAACTGATCCTGTCATCAAGTTATCCTATCTACCGCGCGATCCAAACCAAATTCCGAAACCTCCCGGCTGCGGTGACAAGCTGGTGGCCCGATTTCCGCGTTCTTCGCACCGAAATGAAGGCTGCACCGGCCCTTCTGGCCGACGCCGGAAAGCGTCATGATCGATGCAACGTTCGTTCGCACCGCTTCCGGGAGGAAAGACATGCAGCGGCTCAAGTTCGGCGCCTTCCTCGCGCCCCATCATCCGATCGGCGAGAACCCGACCCTGCAGTTCCGTCGCGACCTCAGGTTCGTCG
>CAYRBQ010000506.1:0-3394 GCA_964422305.1 uncultured Reyranella sp.
GCGCGGCCATCCTGGCGCTCGCGACCTCCGATGCCGTGCTCTATCGCCGCGCTTGGCCGCTCGCGCTGCCGCCGATCCTCGTGGGAGTCGCAGCCACGGTCCTGCTGCTCTATGCTCCGGCCTCCTGAATTCCGGAGGACAAGGCGATGGCGAAGGTGGCGTTTCTCGGTCTCGGCGTGATGGGCTTCCCGATGGCGGGACATCTCGCCGCCAAGGGCCACGACGTGACCGTCTACAACCGGACCTTCGCCAAGGCCGAGGCCTGGACCCAGAAGCACAAGGGCAAGGCCGCCAAGACGCCGAAGGAAGCCGCCAAGGACCAGGAGATCGTGTTCTGCTGCGTCGGCAACGACGACGACCTGCGCTCGGTCGTGCTGGGCCCCGACGGCGCGTTTGCCGGCATGTCGAAGGGCTCGATCTTCTACGACAACACCACGGCCTCGGCCGACGTCGCGCGCGAGCTCCACGCCGCGGGCAAGAAGATCGGCGTCGACTTCATCGATGCGCCGGTCTCGGGCGGCCAGGCCGGTGCGGAGAACGGCCAGCTCACCGTGATGTGCGGCGGCGACCAGGCGCCGTTCGACAAGGCGCATCCGGTCGCCATGGCCTTCTCCAAGGCGATCACCCTGATCGGCCCGTCGGGCTCGGGCCAGATCACCAAGATGATGAACCAGATGTGCATCGCGGGCATCGTGCAGGGGCTGGCCGAGGCGCTGAACCTCGGCCAGCGCGCCGGCCTCGACATGGAGAAGGTGATGGCCGCCATCTCCAAGGGCGCGGCGCAGAGCTGGCAGATGGAGAATCGCTGGCAGAACATGGTCAACGGCAAGTTCGACTACGGTTTCGCCGTCGACTGGATGCGCAAGGACCTCGGCATCGCCATGGCCGAGGGCAAGCGCTGGAAGGCCCAGATGCCGCTGGTCGCGCTGGTCGACCAGTTCTACCAGCGCGTCCAGGAGCGCGGCGGCGGTCGCTGGGACACGTCGAGCCTGATCCAGCCGCTGCAGAAGCCATGAGAGCCGGCAAGTACACGCTGTGGGGCCGGCCGGGCTGGGGCTCGGCGATCGTCGAGGCGCAGCTCGACTGGTACGGCCTGCCCTTCGATTTCGAGGCGGTCGACGACCTCTTCAAGTCGCCGCAAGCGCGGGCGCGGCTGGAGAAGGTCAATCCGCTGGCGCAGGTGCCGACGCTCGTCCTGCCCGACGGCAGCGTGATGAGCGAGAGTGCGGCGATCACGCTTCTGCTGGCCGACATCACGGGCCAGCATTCGCTGGTGCCCGAGATCGGCGCGCCGGAGCGGCCGAAGTTCCTGCGTTGGCTCATCTACCTGGTCGCCAACATCTACCCGACCTTCACCTACGCCGACGATCCGTCGCGCTTCGTGTCGGTCAGCGCCGCGCGCGACCCCTTCCGCGCCGCGACCGACGCCTACGCCCAACGGCTGTGGCACCAGGTCGAGCGCCAGGCCGGCAGCCCATGGTTCCTGGGCGAGCGCTTCTCCGCGCTCGACATCTATATCGACGTCATGACGCGCTGGCGGCCCAAGCGCGGCTGGTTCGAGAGCGAGACGCCGAAGCTCTTCGCCATCGCGCGCCGCACTGACGAGCTGCCGCAACTTGCCGCCGTCTGGGCCCGCAACTTTCCCACGGCGTGACATGGCATGCGTCGGCATCGTCGGCGGGCTCGGGGTCGGCGCCACTGTCCACTACTACGAGAAGATCACGGCCGCCTGCAAAGCCCGGGGCGTCGTGCCCGACCTGGCGATCGTCCACGCCGACGTCGAAGCCGGCCAGACGCTGGTGCGCGCCGGAAGGCTCGACGAGCTGGCCGACTACCTGGCCGGATTCGTCGATCGGCTTCGCCGCGCCGGCGCGGTGACGGCGGTGCTTCCCGCCGTCACGCCGCATATCTGCATCGCCCAACTGCTGACGCGCTCGCCCTTGCCGCTCGTCGACATCGTCGCCCCGATCGGCGCGGAGCTCCGCGCCCGCGGATTGACGCGCGTGGCGTTGTTCGGGACCGTCTTCACCGTCGAGGGCGGCCTCTGAGGCCACGGCCATCGAATCGATGCGGCGCCGGCATTGGCGTCCGCGACCGCCGCCCGGCATCCTCGCATCGGTCCACATCGGAGAAGGCGCATGGCCAAGGGCTATTGGATGTTCCATGTCACGGTCACCGATCCGGAGACCTACAAGAAATACATCGAGGCGGACGCTGAGCCGTTCGCCAAGTACGGTGCGCGTTTCCTGGTCCGTGGTGGCGAGTTCGCAGCCGTCGAAGGCAACGCACGCGAGCGCCACGTGGTCATCGAGTTCGATTCCTTCGAGACGGCCATGGCCTGCTACGAATCGCCCGAGTATCAGGCGGCATCGGCGTTCCGGAAGGCCGCAGCCGTCACCGACCTCGTGATCGTCAGAGGAACGTCTGCCTGACCCCAACGATCTCGGCCAGGCAGCGGCCGACATGCTCGGCCGTCTCGGGCTCCAGCCCCTCGACCTCGATCTCGACATTGAGCGCCTCGGCATCGGCCTGGGCGAAGACGCGCGCCGGCACGAGGCCGCGCTTGGCGATCAGCTCGAGCGCGCGCGGCAGCACGCCGGGCTCGGCATCGGCCTCGAAACAGTAGCGGACGGTGGAATTACTGCGCTTGAGCGCGAGAACGGACGACATGGAACGACTCCTGACGTGACGGGCGAACGGCGACGCACCGGTTTGCAGAGCAAACCGGGGTGCTAATTCGCGTCACGAGGAGGTCCATGCGGGCCATGCCGGAACTATAGCGTCGAAGCCCGCCGGCGCGCTACGGTCGGTGCAACAACCCGCCGGGAAGGAAACAAAGATGCGTTCGACGCCCATCTACGAGGTGCATGCGGTCAAATATGCCCACCTGCCGCGCAAGGCATGGGAAGTGCAGATCAACCCCGATCCGCACGACGCCGACTTCCCGATGGACTATTTCGTGTGGGCCGCCATCCCGCTCGACGAGAGCGGCAAGCGCGCCGTCGGCGGCAAGCCGATCGTGATCGACACCGGCTTCAACGCCACGATCGGCAAGCAGCGCGGCCGCGAGGTGAAGAAGAACCCGGCCGACCTGCTCGAGGCGATCGGCGTCGACGCCAAGGAGGTGGAGGACGTGATCGTCACCCACCTGCACTACGACCATATCGGCAACTGGGACCGCTTTCCCAAGGCGCGCTTCCATCTCCAGGACAAGGAGATGAACTTCGCGACCGGCCGGCACATGTGCAAGGCGCCCTTTCGGCATGCCTACGAGTGCGAGGACATCGTCGGCATGGTGCGCGCGCTGTACGGCGGGCGGCTGGCGTTCCACGACGGCGATGAGGAGCTGCAGCCCGGCATCTCGCTGCACCTGATCGGCGGCCACACCGCCGGC
>CAYRBQ010000507.1:0-3392 GCA_964422305.1 uncultured Reyranella sp.
TCTGCCCCGTGGCGCTGTCGATGCGATGCACCTGCGCCGTGCCGTGATCGGTGATGACCCACAACTGTCCGCTCGCCGGATCGATCGCCAGGTCGCGCAGCAACCCCAGCCCCGGGCTCACGTAGTCGAGCCCCAGCTCCTCGCTCGTGCCCCCCGCCGTGACCACCCGCACCCCGCCCAGCCCGTGCACAGGCACCGCCACGTCCACCGCCGCGTTGTCCACGCCGCTGCTGAACACGTTCGGCCCGCCCCCAGTGGCCGTGTCCGCCACCTCCGCACCACGGAACACGTAGCTCGACGCCCCCTCCAGCAACCCTCGCCCGAACAGCCTCACGTTCGGGCTGCCCAGATCGAACCCGCTCAGCGTCGGCACGATCTGCAGCAGCTCGCGCGAGGACAAGGCGCTGTAGAGCGTGTGGTGGTCGTTGAGGAGGCGACGCAGCGCCTCCTTGTCCACGTTGACGGTCTTGGTCCCCTGCCGCGCCACGTTGACGGTGTGGCGCAGCTCGTGGAGGTCGGTGTCCGTGGTCTGGATCGTCTTGGCGCTCACGGCTTCCTCCGCCGGTTGCTGACGCGGGCCTTGATCCGGCCGTGCAGCACGGCGGACTTGCCCGCCTTCGACTGCAGCGCCCGGTGGCCCATGTCGGAGGCGATGTCGGCGACGTTGATCGTCACTTCGCAATCGGCCTCCTCGATCCCGTCATCCACCCACGTCTGTGCTTGGCTCTCGGGGTTGCGGACCATCTTGCGGCGCGGGCGCTTCACCACGCCGCGCCACACGATCACGTTGGCTGGGTTGGTGGTCATGCGTACTTCTCCTCGCCGAAGAGGCAGCACTGCAGGAAGATATCGGCGCACGGGGCGTCGATGTTGTCGGCGATGATCTGCTGGAACAGATGGCCGTACTTCTCGGCCATGACCGCGAGGCCCTTCGCCACCTTGGCGGCGTTGAGATAGTGCTTTGTCTCGGTGTTCGTCTCCTCGTGGTACTCGCGCACCTCCAGCGGCGTGAAGGCTTCGCCGTCCCGGTAGTGGATCGGGTCGGCGTACCACGGGTCGCCATCCTTGCCGCGCGGCGGGTTGTGGCGCTTGGTCTTGTAGAAAACGCCAGAGCACCATCCGCCGCGACTGGCGGTCGAAACCGGGTCGCCGCTCTCGATGAACGTGGTGAAGAGGTTGGCGAGCCGCTCGGCCGGTATTTCAAGGGTGATCTTCATGGCTCAACCCTCCGCCGGTTGGCGGGCGCTCATGCGCGGCGAGAAACAGTCGGTGAGCTGGCCCGTCTGGCGGTCGATGTGGCGGCGGATGCCGCCGATGTCGTGCCAGAAGCACGAGCGCGGCGCGTCGAGGAAGCGCTGGAGATCGAGCGGGTTGCCGTTCGCATGGCAGGCCGTGATGTCCATGTGCAGGGCCATGCGGTCGCCCAAGTCGATATCGAGGGCGACTGCCTCGCGCATGGCGCGGTCCACGATGGCGCTGATCTTGTCGAAGTCGTCGTCGCTGGTCTTGAAACTGATCGTCACTGCGAGTCTCCTTGTCGAGAAACCCGCACCCCAATTGCCCAATAGCAGAACGGAGCGCGGTTGTGTGCCGGGATGGCCCACAGTCGAGCGGCGCACGGCGTGCGCGCCGCTCTCAGTGGGTCATCAGATGCCAAGCTCCATCTGGCGGCGGTCGCCGCCGATCCGCGCGCCGTGGCGGATGAGGTCGAGCCACGTTGCGACCCTGATCTGCGCGCGCTTGTGGCCCTCGGCGAGGCGGACCACGCCGCAGTCGATCACGGCCCACACGGTGCGCATGCCGCAGCCGATGGTCGGGGCCTCGTCCTGCAGGAACACGGTCCAGCGCTCGGCATTGCGCCAGCGCTCGCCCGTGGGCCGCTCGGGCGTCGGGCTGGCCGGATTGATGCTGGTCGCCTCGATCCGCCGCCGCGCGGTGCGGCGGCGACGGAGAAAGGCCGGGATGCGGAGCGGGTCGCGCGTGGTGGTGGCGGTCTGCATCGTTGCCTCCCTCACGCGGCCAGCGGGAGCGGCTCGGCCTCGGGCGCGGCCAGCCGGTTCAACAGGAAGTCGCAAGCCTTCTGCGCTTGGCTGGCGGCGGTGAAGATCGCGCGGTTGTCGTTCTTCAACACCTTGATCCACGAGGCGACGTACGCCGCGTGATCCGCGCGCGGGTCGACGGTGACGCCAAGCCGGGCACACAGGAACGCCGCGCCGATCTCGGCCACGAGTTCCTCGAAGGCGTAAGCCTCATCGCCGAAGCGCTTGCCGCCGTCGCGGTCAAGGCGGCTCTTCGCGCCCGTCCAGTGCGTGAGTTCGTGAAGGGCGGTCGAGTAGTAGCATTCCGTGGGGCTGCTCGTGGCGGTGCCGATGAACCGGAAGCGCTCGGGCATCTGTACGAAGTCGGCTGCCCGGTTGTAGTAGGCCCGCGCGCCGCCGTGGCGAACGTCTGCGCCGCTGGCCTTGATCACGGCGTCGGCGGTCTTGATGGCCTCGGTGCGGTCGATGGCGTCGACAAGCGGGAGCTGCTCGGCGCTCCAGCCGTCGACCTGGGCGGCGTTGAACACGTTGAAGCCGAAGCCCACGAGGCGGACAGAGCCGGGCTTGGCGGCGTCGCCCTCGCTCTCGCCCTCGGCCGGGCGGCCTGCCATCTGCTTCCAGTAGACGCCATGCGAGCTGCGCTCGCCCTTGCGGACCTGCGCGCCAAGCTCCTGCCACTGCTTGTAGGTCGCCCAAGCGTTGCTCTCGTACTGGCGCTCTGTCTGGCTGCTCCAGAAGAGGAGCGCGTTCATGCCGTTGTAGAGTTTGCCCGTCTTGGCATTGACCGGCAGGAGGTCGGTCTTGCAGCCCTTGGCGTGCCACGGCATTTCAAACTTGCCCGCGCCCTTCTCAAGGCGGGCGATCATGTCGGCGGTTATGCGGTCGTAGATGTTCATCGGTCCGGTCCCGGTCCCTAGGTTCCAACCGCCCGGAGCGGGCGCGTCGGTGTGAAGCCTGTCGGCCCACAATCGAGCCGCGCACGGCGTGCGCGCGGCTCTCAGTGGGTCGCTAGAAGCGAATGTGCGGGTTCTTCTCCATGCAATCGCTGTCGGTGGTGCAGGGGATCACGCCGCCTGCCTTGTAGAAGGCGGCGGCTTCGTAGGCCCAAGACGCCATCCCGACCATGAGCGCGGCGAGGATCGCGAGGGCAACCGGGGTGCTGATGTTGATGGTCATGGCCTACGCCTCCGCCGTGGTGGCGAGGAGCGCGCGGAGCGTATCGCGGTTGCGGGCGTCGTAGTCGAGCGCGAGGGCGGAGCGGGTGTAGCTGCGCTCGTGGTCGAGCATTTCGGCGGCGACGCGGGCGGGGTTGGTCTTGGCGTCGGTCGCGTGGATGCTGCCCGGGTAGGCATA
>CAYRBQ010000508.1:0-2330 GCA_964422305.1 uncultured Reyranella sp.
GGCGGCATGACGGGTGGCGGCATGATGGGCCACGGCATGATGGGCGGCATGCATGGCAAGCACATCGAAGGCCGGCTCGCCTTTCTCAAGGCGGAGATCAGGATCACGCCGGCGCAGGAAGCCCAGTGGACGAAGTTCGCCGATGTCGTTCGCGCCACGGCAAGGAACGCCGCGGCCGGCCACAGCGCGGGCGCCAAGCCGGCAACGGCCCCGGAGCGCATGGGCAATTACGAGAAGCACCTCGTGGCACGGCTCGAGACGGTCCGCGCCGTGAAGGCCGCGTTCGATCCGCTCTACAACAGCCTGAGCGACGAGCAGAAGAAGATCGCCGACGAGCTTCTGACCGGGCCGATGGGCGTCCCCTAGTCCACTCCAACGATCGGAGCGACGTCATGGTCGAGGGCACTCACACGCCTTGGTGGCGCTCGACGACCGCCATCCTGCTGGCGACGGCCGTGGCGATGGCCGCCCTGTTCCTGCTGGAGGAGCACTGGCGGCACGCGCTCGGGCTGCTGCCCTACCTGGTGCTGCTCGCCTGCCCACTGATGCACCTGTTCCACAAGCATGGGCGACACCGCGGGCACGGACGACCGGCGTCCGCGGCGAACCCCGGCCCCGCCGGCCAACCGGGCGACAACGGGTAGGCCCGCTGCGACATTTCGGAACGGGCTTGTCGCTTTAGGCTTGATCGTGGCGCCGCCCGGTCGAAAATAGACCGATCATGCGCCTGATCCATCGATCGCATCGCGCCGCCAACGCCGTCCGGACCGTATCTCCGAGCGGCGAGCTGTTCGTCGCGTCGATCGTGATGTGCATGATCCTGGCCTCGTTCGGTGATGCGGTGGATCCCGCATGGATCGGCGAGGCCGGTCTCGAGTTCGCCCTCTTCGATTTCGGCGGCGAATTCTCCGTACTGGCGATGCGCCACTGGCACCTCATCCAGCTCCTCCTGGCGGGAACCGTCCTCGCGGCCGGCATCATGGTGCTGCGCATCGTGGCCGGCGCGTTCTTCCAGCCACTCGATCCGGCGCCTCAACGCCCGGTCGAGAAGGTGCCGATCAAGCTCTGACGACTGACTGACAGCGCCGTCGCCCGCGCATCCGTGCGCGTGCGCCTGCATACGTTCATTCGTTGTTGGAGACTTCTCATGGAACTCGACGTCACGTCGGCCGCCTTCTGGTCGGCCCTTTTCGCCATCGTCCTGATCGACCTCGTCCTGGCAGGCGACAATGCCCTGATCATCGGCCTGGTCGCCCGCAACCTGCCGAAGAACACCCAGAACAAGGTCATCTTCTGGGGCACCTTCGGCGCCATCGCCATCCGCGCCTTCATGGCGATCATCGTGGTCTACATCCTGGCGGTCCCCGGCTTCATGCTGGCGGGCGGCCTCGCCCTGGTCTGGATCGCGCGCAAGCTCCTGATGCCGGAAGGCGGCGGGGAGAGCCATCTCGCCAATGCGCCGGCCACGACCTTCGCCGGCGCGGTGCGCACCATCGTGATCGCCGATGCCGTCATGGGCATCGACAACGTGCTGGCGATCGGCGGCGCGGCGCACGGCAGCATCTGGCTGATCGTGATCGGCCTCGCCATCAGCGTGCCGATCATCGTCTGGGGCAGCCAGCTCGTCATCAAGCTGGTCGACCGCTATCCGTCGGTGATCCTGCTGGGCGGCGCGGTGCTCGCCTGGACGGCCTACTCCATGATCATCCGCGAGCCGCTGATCATGCCGTGGTTCGAGGCCCACCCGGCGACCAAGCTGATCGTCGCGATCCTGATCTTCTCGATCTCGCTGGCGCCCTGGTACAGCGAGCGCCTGAGCGACCAGATGAAGCCGCTGGTCGTGCTGCTGCCGGCGCTGCTGATCTGGATGCTGGGCTTCGAGGTCGCCTCCAGCGTCTGGAAGGTCCAGGTCGACTACCTGCTGGCCCGCGACGAGGGCGAGTATCTCCTGGAGGGCCTGCGCTGGATCGGCTGGCTGCCGTTCGCTGCGCTCTTTCTCTGGGTGCGCGAGCGGATCGTGCTGCGCAACTCCGCCCGCGCCGCGCGCGAGACGCGCTAGACGGAAGTCCGCTTGCGGGAGCCATGGCGACGGCGTAGGACCGCCGCCATGGTCCGCAAGCTCCTGCCCCTGCTGATGCTCGTGACGGCGCCGTCGGCCGCCGTCGCCGACGACGCCTCCTACTGCGCCGAGCTCTCCGAGCTCTATCGCCGCTACCTGCTGGGCAGCGGCGACGGCAACAAGTTTCCCGACGTCACGGCCTCGGTGGCGATGGACGAGTGTGCGCGGGGCAACTACGCCGCGGGCATCCCGCCGCTCGAGAAGAAGCTGC
>CAYRBQ010000508.1:2340-3383 GCA_964422305.1 uncultured Reyranella sp.
CCCTGCCGAAGCGCTCCTAGAGGACGAAGCCCTCGCGCAACGGGTCGTCGGCATCGAGCCGGAAGCGGCTCTCGCCGGTGAAATGGGCGATGCCGCCGACCTCGACGATCACGGCCTTGCGCGGGCCGACAGGCGGCGCCTCGCGCACGGCGCGGCCGGTGAAGATCGCGCCGGTGCAGCTCTCGAAGCGGCGTTCCTCGCCGAGGCGGACCTCGCGACGCGCGATCTGCAGGGCCATGCGCGCCGTCACGCCGCTGCCGGTCGGGCTGCGGTCGACCTGCCGGCCGGCGAAGATGCAGACATTGCGGCTCGGCACCTCGGCACCGTTGCCACCGTCGGTGAGGATGGTGCCGTAGAGGAAGGCGAGGTCGGGCTCGGCGGGATGCTCGAGCGGGATCGCCTTGGCGGCGGCGAGCGCGATCTCCTCGCCGGCATCGACGATCGCCCGCATCGGCGACGTCCTGAGGTCGAGGCCGATCGAGTCGGCCGCCAGGAAGGCGTAGAAGGCGCCGCCATAGGCGATGTCGACCGTCACCGGCCCCCAGGTCGAGGTCGGCACGATGCGGTCGAGCGCATAGGCGAAGGCGGGCACGCTGTCGAAGCGGACGCTGCCGTCGGCCGCAACATGTGCGGTGACGAGACCACAGGGGCATTGCAGTCGGACGGTCGTTTCCGGCGTGGTGCGCTTCACGCGGCCGCTCTCGACCGCCCAGCGGGCCAGCGCGATGGTCGCGTGGCCGCACATGGTCGAATAGCCCTCGTTGTGCATGAACAGCACGGCGAGATCGGCCTCGGGATGGTCGGGCTCGACCAGGAGGGCGCCGTACATGCCCTCGTGGCCGCGCGGTTCCAGCATCAGGCCGCGGCGAAGATGATCGAAGCGCTCCTTCGCCTCGCGGCGCTTGTCGAGCAGGGTGCGCCCCGTGAAAGCGGGCCAGCCGCCGACGACGAGGCGCGTCGGCTCGCCACCGGTTGGCTTCTCGACGGTGGAGACGATAATTTCTCGGCCGGGGCGAAGACCGGGCCGAGGCCGGCACCGATGC
>CAYRBQ010000509.1:0-3383 GCA_964422305.1 uncultured Reyranella sp.
TGTCGGCTCCAAGACCGGCCGCGACGGCATCCACGGCGCCACCATGTCCTCGACCGAGTTCAACGAGGACAGCGAGAGCAAGCGGCCGACGGTGCAGGTCGGCGACCCGTTCGTCGAGAAGCTGCTGCTGGAAGCCTGCCTCGAGCTGATGGCGACCGACGCGATCGTGGCGATCCAGGACATGGGCGCCGCCGGCCTCACCTCCTCCTCGTTCGAGATGGCGGCCAAGGGCGGACTCGGTCTCGAGATGGCGCTGGACAAGGTGCCGATGCGCGAGACCGGCATGAACCCCTACGAGCTCATGCTCTCCGAGAGCCAGGAGCGCATGCTGATCGTGCTGAAGCCCGGGCGCGAGGAGATGGCGCGCAGGATCTTCGAGAAGTGGGAGCTCGACTTCGCGGTGGTCGGCCATCTCACCGACACCGAGCGCATGGTGCTGACCTGGCACGGCGACGTCGTGGCCAACATCCCCATCCCGCCGCTGGTCACCGAAGCGCCGATGTACGAACGGCCGTGGAAGCTCACCGAGCTGCCGGCCGAGCTCGACGCCGCCAAGGTCCCGGCACCAAAGGACTGGAAGGCCTCGCTGCTGACGCTGATGGGCTCGCCCGACCTCGCGAGCAAATCGTGGCTGTGGAAGCAGTACGACCATCTGATCATGGGCAACACCGCGATCCGCCCGCAGGACGGCGACGCGGCCCTCGTGCGCGTGCCGCAGGTCACCAAGGCTCTGAGCCACAAGGGGCTGGCCATGACCTCGGACTGCACGCCGCGCTACGTGCAGGCCCATCCCGAGACCGGCGGCCGCCAGGCCGTGGCCGAGGCGTGGCGCAACATCACGGCGGTGGGCGCCCGCCCGCTCGCCGTCACCGACAACATGAACTTCGGCAATCCGCAGAAGCCCGAGATCATGGGCCAGTTCGCCGGCGCCATCATGGGAATGGCGGAGGCGTGTCGCGTCCTCGACTTCCCGGTCGTGAGCGGCAACGTCTCCCTCTACAACGAGACCGAGGGAAGGCCGATCCTGCCGACGCCGACAATCGGCGCGGTTGGCGTGATCGACGACATCGCGACCTCGGTCGGCTCGCGTCTCACCAAGTCGGGCCTCGCCCTCGTCCTGATCGGCGAAACCAAGGGCTGGCTCGGCCAGTCGATCTACCTCCGCGAGCTGGAGGGCCGCGAAGAAGGCGCCCCGCCTCCGGTCGACCTCGCGGTCGAGCGGAGGAACGGCGACTTCGTACGGGGCGAGATCGTCGCGCGCCGCATCGCGGCCTGCCACGACCTCTCCGACGGCGGCCTGCTGGTGGCGCTCGCAGAGATGTGCGTGGCCGGCGGTACCGGCGCCACGATCAGGCTGCCGGCAGGTGGCCCGGCACCGCACGCCTTCCTCTACGGCGAGGACCAGGGCCGCTACCTCGTCGCCACCGACGACGGCGGCGCGCTGGTCGCGGCGGCGGAGAAGGCCGGCGTCCCGGCGGTCCAGCTCGGCTACTCGGGCGGCCCGGAGATCGCCGTCGAAGGACTGCTCGCCCTGCCGATCGCCGAGCTGCGTGCCGCGCACGAGGCTTGGCTGCCGACCTACATGAACAGCGCGGCCTGAGGAGGCGACCATGCCCATGCACGCCGACGACATCGTCCGCCTGATCAAGGAGGGCATCCCCGGCGCCGAGGTCGAGATCCAGGACCTGGCCGGCGACGGCGACCATTATGCCGCAACCGTCATTTCGGCGGCTTTTGCCGGCAAATCCAAGGTCCAGCAGCACCAGATGGTCTACGGCGCGCTGGGAGGGCGCATGGGCGGCGTCCTGCATGCCCTGAAACTGACCACCATGGCGCAGAGGCCGTGATCGCCCTATATTAGGGGTCAAATCCCGCACCCACCGTGTGGTGCTTCAGGAGATCGACATGAGCGAACCCCAGGTGTTCGAGCGCATCCGCGACGAGATCGGCAAGAACGACGTGCTGCTGTTCATGAAGGGCACGCCGGTGTTCCCCCAGTGCGGCTTCTCGGCCGCGGTGGTCGACGTGCTGAGCCAGCTCGGCGTGAAGTTCCACGGCATCAACATCCTGATCGACCCCGAGCTGCGCGAGGGCATCAAGGAGTTCAGCCAGTGGCCGACGATCCCCCAGCTCTACGTGAAGGGCGAGTTCATCGGCGGCTGCGACATCGTCCGCGAAATGTTCGAGACGGGCGAGCTGGAGCAGGTCCTCAAGGAAAAGGGCGTGTCGCTGGCCGACGCGGCCTAGGCGTCGCGTCGGTAGCTCACCACTTCGTACTCGATCCCGTCCGGGTCCAGGAAGTAGAACCGGCGGCCCGGATCGTAGTCGTCGTGGGCGAAGGGCCTGAGGCCCGCCGCCACGACCCTGGCCTCGACCGCGTCGAGATCGTCGACCTCCACACCGATATGGTTCAGCGGCCGGCCCTTGGCGAAGTCGTCCGGGGTGTAGCGGACGTCGCGCCCCGTATAGAGGGCGATGTAGTGGTCGTCCGACCCGACATGGATCGTGTGGCCGCCGTTGCGCGCCGCGCCCTGCCAGCGGACATGCCAGCCGAACAGCGCCTCCATCAGCCGGGCGGCGCGCTCGGGATCCCTGACGGTGACGTTCACATGCTCGATGCGCGGGATGGCCATATCGGGACTCCTTAGTTGACGGCCCGAGCGTGCAACCTCAAGCTAACTTGAGGTCAAGCATGAATTCCGCCCCGCTCCTCACGATCGGCGAACTCTCCCGCCGCACCGGCCTCTCGGTTTCCGCCATCCGCTTCTACGAGGCGCGCGGCCTGGTGACGGCGGTGCGCAGCGCGGGCAACCAGCGGCGCTTCGCCCGCGCCGACCTCAGGCGCCTCTCCTTCGCCCTGATCGCCCAGCAGCTCGGCCTCAGCCTCGGCGAGATCGCGGACGAGCTCGCCACCCTGCCGCAGAGGCGCGCGCCGACGCGCCAGGACTGGCAGCGGATGAGCGCCCGCATCCGCGGCACGCTACAGAAGAAGATCGACATGCTGGAGCGCACGCGCGAGCTGCTCGACGGCTGCATCGGCTGCGGCTGCCTGTCGCTGGCGAAGTGCCGCCTCTACAATCCCGGCGACCGCGCCTCCCGCGCCGGCGCTGGCCCACGCTTCCTGCTGGGCGATCGCGCTAGGGACTTCGAGGATCAGTCGAAGGCGTAAGACGCCATGGACAGGTTTCCCGACGTGAAGCTGCGGTGGAGCGCGCGTCCGTGCGCGCCCTCACCGGCGGCGCCATAGGCGACGTGAAGCGGCAGCAGGTGCTCGTCGGTCGGGTGCGACTCGCGGGCGTAGGGTGCCTTGGTACGGTAGTCCGCCAGAGCCTGCTCGTCGCCCTTCTCCACCGTCTCGGCCAGCCAGTCGTCGAACGCACGGG
>CAYRBQ010000510.1:0-3362 GCA_964422305.1 uncultured Reyranella sp.
GCTATGCTTTGTCAGCATGGGGAAATCGACGGCGCAGCTTCCGTTCTTTGCACGCTGCTCACTGGCGAAGATCGTGCCCCATAGCGTGGTGTAGGAGCGGTGCTTCCGAGCAGCGTTGGCTGCACGATCAGACTGTCACAAGAGGCAGGCCGATGATGGGATCATCGCTGAGCGGGGCGATGGTTTCCAGACTCATGTAGCGAGCACGCTGGACAGCCCATTCGTCGTTCTGTTCGAGGAGCAAGGCGCCGATCAGGCGCGTCACTGCGTCTTCGTTGGGGAAGATGCCGACGACCTCGCTGCGGCGCTTGATCTCACCGTTGAGGCGTTCGAGCGGGTTGGTGGAGTGCAGCTTGGTCCGATGCTGGGCAGGGAAGCTCATGTAGGCCAGCACGTCGGCCTCGGCATCATCCATTAGCGCCGCCAGTTTCGGGACGCGCGGTCGAGCCTGGTCGGCGACCTGGCGCCACTGTTTGCGTGCCGCCGCCTCGTCGTCCTGGGCAAACGCGGTGCCGACCCAGGCCGAGACGATGCGACGCTGGGTCTTGCCGGCATAGGCCAGGGCGTTGCGCATGAAGTGAACACGACAGCGCTGCCAGGCCGCGCCGAGGATCTTGGTGATGGCGGCCTTCAGTCCCTCATGAGCATCGGAGATCACCAGCTTGACGCCGCGCAAGCCGCGCCGGGCGAGGGAGCGCAGGAACTCGACCCAAAAAGGCTCGGCCTCGCTGTGGCCGACCGTCATGCCCAGCACCTCGCGGCGCCCGTCGCTGTTGACGCCGACGGCAACGATGACGGCAACCGAGACGATGCGGTGGTCACGGCGGGCTTTGACGTAGGTGGCGTCGAGCCAGATATAGGGCCACTCACCTTCGATCGGCCGGTTCAGGAAGGTCTGAACCCGCTCGTCGATCTCGCCGCACAGCCGCGAGACCTGGCTCTTGCTGATCCCCTCCATGCCCATCGCCTTGACCAGATCGTCCACCGAGCGCGTCGAGATGCCTTGGATGTAGGCCTCCTGGACGACCGCGGTCAGCGCCTTCTCGGCCAGGCGGCGCGGTTCCAGAAAAGCCGGGAAGTAGCTGCCTTTGCGCAGCTTCGGGATGCGCAGCTCGACGGTGCCCGCGCGGGTCTCCCAGTCGCGATCACGGTAGCCATTGCGCTGGTTGAGCCGTTGCGGGCTGCGTTCCCCAGGTCTCGCTCCGCACAGGCCCTCGGTCTCCAGCTCCATCAGCCGCTGAGCGGCAAAGCCGATCATCTCACGCAGGAACGTCGCGTCGGAGCCCTTCTCCAATAGTGCGCGAAGGGCGATAGTGTCCTCGGTCATCGTGGTGGTCCTTCAGGTTCAGGTTGCTGGTCTCGACAACCCAACCCTACCCGGGATCACCGCGCTGGCCGCTGACCGGCCCGCCATCGCCTGACTCGTGGCGGTCGCTCAGGCGGGCCGATCATCGGCCTCCTACACCACCACCGGGGACACGACCCCAACGCGGCACTGTTTCTTTTGTCCGACGAGGCTTCGTTCGTGACTGGCGCGGCTCTACCGGTCGATGGAGGATCAACGGCGTGAATAAGCTGGATGCGATGGTTCACGAGTGAGTTCGGCACGAAGCTGCCGACGGGCAATCATCGTAGGCATCAGGCGGGACAGCCTGCGTACTCCTCGCGTATTTCAACCCTCAAGGGCCGCAATCAGCGAGGCGCCAAGCTCGCGACAGAAGGCAAACCGCTGCTTGGCTGCTGATACCACCCTCGATTCCGTTGCAAGTAGACGCAAAATCGTGAATACCCCTTACGCTCGGCTGTATTTCAAGATAACCGGATGCGTTCACAGCGTGAGATTGAATGCGACGGAGATACGCTCGGCGGTTCCGTGATAGGGGCGCACCTGGTGCATCAGCCAGGCGGGGAACATCACAAGCCGGCCGGGCTTGGGCCGCAGCGCCTGAATGGAGGTATTCGAAAGGTCGCTCGACCCGACATAGCCGAGATGCGGCGCTAACATCAGCGGCAAGGGCCCACGTGGATCCATGAACTCCAGCTCACCTCCAAGCGACGGATCGGCGACAATGCCGCCGTCGTCGACGTAGTAGACTCCCGACCAGAACGCGCCTGGGTGCGAGTGAAATGCGTTGCCCTCGCCCTTGCGGTTGATGTTCGCCCACATGTTCGCTCGCCACGTTACGGCAAAATGCTCAGGGTGCGGTCCTCGGCCCGGATTTCCCTCGCGATCTGTTGTCATGCGGTTCGCGACGTTTCGCGCAAATGCCAGCAGCTTGATGGCTACCGCCCCAGGTTTCCATATCGTCGCTCGACTGCCAGCCACCCAGGTTGGAACGCACGCGGCCGGCGGGATGAGTTCTTTCGCGCTGCTCGATCACCCGGCGCAACTGAGCGTTGAGCGATACTGCGTCCGGCACATCGAACAGGGCGATTGCCGTCACGAACAGCGAAAGGATATCAAGCTCCGTTGCGGCCTTCATGTCCGGTCCCAAACAGGAGATTTGAATGGCGAGCGCAGCTGCAGCCGTGCGTGCTAGTCTCTTATGTCCCCGGTCAAGAGCGAAGGCAAAGGTGGTTGGTCGGTGCCAGCGAGGCACCGGGCGATCGGGCTGTGAGCTGCGCAAAGTTGGGGACGGAGCGTCGAGACGACGGTTGATCAGGCTCTTATCCGCGGGTTGGTTACCGCCTTCCGTGCTTTCGTCTCGGGGCTTTCCTCTGTCTAGAGGACGGGCGTCGGGCAGTGCCCGGCCACATAACTAGCGACGGGAGTTCCCCTCCGTTGCTCCATCCCCAACGCTGCGCAGCCGGGATAGGAATAGGGCCGCTCAGGTGCCCGCGGCCGGCGTGATCTGGCGGCCGATCGCCCACAGGAACGCCGCCATCTCGCGGGCGATGGCCGCGATGATCACGGGCAGCTTCTTGCCAGCGGCGTTGAGCCGACGGTAGCGGCCGCACAACCTGACCTGCGCCTTCCAGGCGATGTCGCGGACCGTCTTTGGCAGTGCTTCGAGGCGAACTCGCAGGGTCTCGCTGACGCGAGCGGGATGGCGATAACTCCAGGCCGCTTCCACCAGCACCCGACGGGCTCGCCGGTTGCCCGCCAGGGTCAGGCCTGTGCGGCGCACCGTCTCACCGGTTGAGCGCTCGGCAGGGACCAATCCGAGGAACGCCATAAGTTGGCGCGGAGTATCGAAGCGGCGCACATCTCCGATCTCGGCCGCGAAGGTCACGGCGACCAGGAACGATACGCCGCGCATGGCTTGATAGGCGGCGATCACGGGCGCCATCGACCACTTGGGGACAAGGCTGGCCAACTGCTCCTCGAGCCGGCGCTGCCGCTCGACAGCATCCTCGATAGA
>CAYRBQ010000511.1:0-3360 GCA_964422305.1 uncultured Reyranella sp.
TTGCAGATGCACATGCCCATGTTCCCACCGAACGCCTTGACCACCGGGAAGCCGAGATTGCCGACCTCGAAGTAGCGCTTCTCGAGATGCTGGAACGGCCGCTGCGGTTCGTGCTCGGCGTGGCCGGGCAGATGGACCTTGCGGTACTTGGAGACGATGCTGCCGTCGCGCTCGACCAGGATCGAGGTGTTGAAGCGCCGCACGCGGCCCTCCTCTCGGATGAGCTCGGCGTAGCCGAGACAGAAGCCCATCGAGAGACGCTTCGCCTCGTTGAACAGCGGCGCTGTCTCGTTGGAGGGCATCTCCTGCTCGAAGAAGGAATCGATCTCGGCTGGGTCGGTCATCCACCAGCGCGGGAAGAAGGTCGTGAGCGTGAGCTCGGGAAACACGACCAGCTCGCAGCCCATGCGCTTGGCCTCGCGCAGATGGGCGATCAGCCGCTCGACCACGTCGCGGCGGCTGTGGCTGCGCTGGATGGGGCCCATCTGGGCGGCCCCTACGGTCAGAAAACGCGTCATCGTCACCTCTCGGCGACGAGTATAGCCCTTATGGGCCGGCGCGCTTCACGTCGTTGGTGAACTCCGCCGCGCAGAAAGTGCCGCCCTGGAAGACGTCACCGACGGGGTCGGGTCCGATCTTCGCCTGCTCGGCCTCGGCATGGGCGCGATGGTCCTCGGCCTTGCCGGTCGGGCGGTAGCCGAGCTGCTGGGCGCGGGAATTGTCCCACCAGCTCGCGGCATTGTCTGAGGCGCCGTAGAAGATCTCGAATCGGATGTCGGGATGCTCCAGCCCGATACGGATGAGTTGGACGATGTCCTCGGGGCTGATCCAGATCGAGAGCCGCCTCACGTCGAGCGGCTTGGGCCCGACATTGCCGATGCGGAGGCAGGTCACGGCCATGCCGTGCTTGTCGGAGTAGAGCGCGCCCAGCGCCTCGCCGAACGCCTTGCTGACGCCGTAACGGCTGTCGGGGCGGACCGTGACGTTGGTGCCGATCCTGCGCTTGCGCGGATAGAAGCCGACCGCGTGGTTGGACGAAGCGAAAATCACGCGCCTCACGCCCGCGACTCGCGCCGCCTCGAACAGGTTGTAGCAGCCGATGATGTTGGCCTGCAGGATCGTGTCCCACGGCCCCTCGACCGAAAAGCCGCCGAGATGGATGATGCTGTCGGCGCCCTTCACGGCCGCCGCGACCTCGTCGGGCTCGGTGAGGTCGGCCGCGACGAAGGTCTCGCTCGGCAGCAGGTCCTTGGGCTTCACCCTGTCGCTCAATACGAGGCCCGGATAATGCTTGGCGAGCAAGGGCCGGATCATCGTCCCGATGCCGCCGGCCGCGCCGGTGAACACGATCTTCCTAGCGTCGGCCATTCTTCTTTCCTTTCGCGAGGGCCCGGTAACGCTCGAGCGAGCGCGTGAGATGGTCGCGCATGGCGCGACGGGCCTCGGCGGGATCGCCGGCGGAGATCGCCGTCACGATACGCGAATGCTCGGCCTGGATGCGTTCCAGATAGGCGCGCCGCTCGGCCGGCGTGTCGATGCTGAGCCGCACGCTCTGGCGCGGAATGACGTGGCTGCCGAGATAGGCCAGGAAGCCGGGAAACTGCCGGTTGCCGGTCGCCTCCGCGATGGCACGGTGAAAGGCGAAGTCCTCGGCGACGGCGCCCTCGCCGCGCTGCAGGGCCGTATCGACCGACCGCCACGCCGCCTGGATGGCAGCGACCTGCTTGCGCGATGCGCGCTCGGCCGCAAATGCGGCTGCCTCGACTTCGACGGCAAGTCTGAGCTCCATGACGTCGAGGACATCCGATAGGGCCGCCGCGCGCGAGGCGGCGATGCGGAAGGGTCCCGCCGCTGGATCGGCCACGTAGGCGCCGGAGCCGCGTCGCGTGACGACGAGCCCGTCGGCCCGCAGCGCCGCCACCGCCTCGCGCACCACGGTGCGGCTGACGCCGAGCTCGGCCGTCAGTGTCTGCTCGGTCGGCAGGCGCGCGCCGGGCGCCAGACGGCCACCGCGGATGTCGGCGCTGAGGCGCGCCATCACCTGCTCGGCGAGATTGGCGGGTCGATTGTCAGTCATCGGGGTGGATGGTAGCGGCCTGCAAGTTGTCAGACAATTTTGGAACCAGTCTACTCGTCGGCAAGTTCCAGCATCAGGTTCAGGAGCACCTGCGCGCCGGCCGCGAGGTCGGCCGCTTCGGTATGCTCCTTGACGTTGTGGCTGAGGCCCGCGACCGACGGCACGAAGATCATCGCGGTCGGGCAGATGCGCTGCATCATCTGCGCGTCGTGGCCCGCCCCCGAGGGCATGCGCCGCGTCGAGAGCGACAGCGCCCTGGCGTGACGCTCGACGCGATCGACCAAGCCCGCCTCGAAGATCACCGGCTCGAACCGCGCCAGCACCTTGGCCTCGACCTCGACCCTCTCGGCGGCTGCGATCTCGGCGATGTGCGCGGCGACCTTCGCCTCGCCTTCCTTCAGCTTCGCCTCGTCGGTGTTGCGCAGGTCGACGGTGAAGATCGCGCGGTTGGGCACGACGTTGATCAGGTTGGGGCGGAAGGCGATCGATCCCACGGTGGCTACCTGGTCGCCACCCATCTCACGCGCGAGCTTGCGGGCGAACACGTTGACCGACGAGGCGAGATAGCCCGCGTCGCGGCGCAGCCGCATGGGTGTCGTGCCGGCGTGGTTGGAAACGCCGGTCACCGTGTACTCGGTCCACGAGATGCCCTGCACGCTCTCGACGACGCCGATCTGCACCTTCTCCTCGTCGAGGATCGGGCCCTGCTCGATGTGCAGCTCGACGAAGGCGTGTGGCTTCAGCGCACCGGGCTTGGCCGCGCCGAGATAGCCGATGCGGCGCAGCTCGTCGCCCACCGAGGCACCGTCCTTGTCGGACGCGGCATAGGCCTCGTTGAGGCCGATGCCGCCGACATAGACGAGGCTCCCCATCATGTCGGGCTGGAAGCGCGCGCCTTCTTCGTTGGTGAAGAAGGCGACGGCGATCGGCCGCCGCGTCGTCACCCCGGCTTCGTTGAGCGCCCGCACGACCACGAGGCCCGCCAGCACGCCGTAGTTGACGTCGTAGCGGCCGCCGGTGCGGACCGTATCGATGTGGATGCCCGTCATGATCGGCGCGGCATTCTCGCGACCAGCGCGCACGCCGATCACGTTGCCGATGGCGTCGACCCGGATGTCGAGGCCCAGCTCCTTCATCCAGCCGACGACCAGGTCGCGGCCGGCCCTGTCCTCATCGGTGAGCGCCAGGCGGGCGCATCCACCGCCCTCGATGGCCCCGATGGCGGCCAAGTCGTCGAGCGCGCCGAGCAGGCGCCGGTCATCCAGACGCAACATCATTTCTCC
>CAYRBQ010000512.1:0-3359 GCA_964422305.1 uncultured Reyranella sp.
GGCACCGATCGCGGCTCTTCGGCTCGGGTCGCTGTCATCGGCCGGACGGCCGGTGCGGGCGTGCTGGGTGATCACGGCCGGCTGCGGCTTGGGCGGCGGCGCCAGCAGGGTCGAGATGCCGGTGCTCCAGAGGTCGCGCAGCGGCTGCAGGGCATTGTCGATGAAGCCCGGCGGCTTGGTGCCGTTGAAGTCCGGGTTGTTGGCGAGGCCGAGCTTGTCGACGACGCGGCCGATCAGGAACTCCGACTGGATGACCTCGAGCTCGCTCTGGATCGCACCCATGTTCAGCGTGTCGACGCCGGACAGCGCGGCCTCGGTGCTCACGACCTTGAAGGTGCGGGTGTCGAGCATCAGGCGCGAGGAGGCTTTGTACATCGGCGTCGCCTGGGCGATCATCAGCGACATCAGCGCCGTGGCGATCAGGCCGCAGCCGATGATCAGCGCCTTGCGGCGATTGAGCAGCCGCAGCCATTCCCAGAGTTCGTTGGGCTGGTCGACAGGACGCACCGGCGCGAGCCCGTCGGGCGCCGCCAACATCCTGTTCTGGTTGGGGTCGTCCAGGAGAACCTGGTCGGCCCGCGGCAAAGATCCCATCCCACGACACTCCGCGAAAAACCCAACTCGCGACGACGTCCACAGGAGACGCAGATCGCCGCCCCGTCGCGGGCCGGCTCCCTCCGCCATCTACTCCCGGAGCGGTCCCACACCGCTCCACCCGAGACGCTACTCTACGCCCTCAGAACCAGCGTTCTGGCACCCGGATGATGTCTCCCGGCCCCACCGGGGAATCCTCCGTCACCGTCTCCTCCTGACCGAGTTGCGCGTTGAAGCGCTGAATCGTGATGCGCGTCTTCGACGCGCGCCGCGTGAAGCCGCCGGCGATTGCGATCGCCTGAATGACGTTGATGCCCGACACGTAGGGGAACGAGCCGGGCCGGGTGATCTCGCCGACGACGTAGAACGGCCGGCGCGCCACCAGGTCGACGCTGATCCTCGGATTGCGCAGGTAGCCGCCGCTGCGATAGCGCTCGATGAGAAGCTGTTCGATCTCCGGCATCGACATGCCGAGCACGATCACGCGGCCCGCCATGCGCGGCGAGATCATGCCGGTCGAATCGACCTCGTACTCGCCGCTGAGCTCGGGATCGGACAGCACCGTGACGCGCAACCGATCGCCCGGCGCCACGCGATACTCGCCGAGGCGCAGGTTCTGCGTGCCGAGCGACGGCTGCTGGATGGTCATGGTCGTCGGCGGCGCCGACGGATCGCAGGCGGCGACGAGCGAAGCGGCGGCGATAGCCAGCACTGCCAGGCAACGGGCGAAAAAAGGGGTACGCGCGGTCACCACATTCACCGTCTGGTCACGAGCCTGACCGAGATCTGGTCACGCGTGTATTGCGGTCCGCCACCGGCGAGATCGGTCGTCCAGGCCACCGTGCGCTCGTAGAGCGGACCGAACTGGACCTGGGGACGCAGCGAATAAAGGAGGCCGAGAGAGCTGCGCCAATAGTAGTCTGTGCGCGGGCCGACGGTGTTGTTGGCCGGCGTGTAGTCGGCGGTGTTGAGCGACGTGCCACCGACCGCCTGCCAGGCATCGTGGATATCGTAGATGAAGTCGAAACCGTAGGTCGACGAGATGTAGTTCGAGTAGTTGCTGTAGGCCGACTGGTTGATCGTCCGGATGAAGGCCGGGCGAAGGGTGAGCGGCTGATAGCCGTTCCAGCTTCCGGTGAGCCCGAAGATGGTGGCCGGCGTCGTGCTGCCGTCGGCCAGGTACTGCAGCGTCTGGTAGCCGATATAGCCCTCGATCTTGCTGATCTCGCTGAAGCGCTTGGTGAAGCCGACGCTGCTCATCCAGCTCGTCGAATCGCGCTGCTGCCCGGCGATGTTGATGTACTGCTCGTAGACAGCCTGCTGCAGGCCGGGCTGGACCCAGATGTCGAAGTCGTCGGTGACCTCGTAGCCGAGACGCAGCCGCTCCTCGTAGCCGGTCATGTTTCGGCTGGCCGCGGGGAGACCGCCGGTGCTGATGATGCTGTTGTCGTAGTACCAATAGCGCGTCGCCGAGCCGGTGAGCTGGTAGAAGAAGCGGTTGAAGCGCTGGTAGAGGCTGAACTCGATCGGGATCGAATCGACCACCGTCGGCGCCGTGGCGAACTCGGTGTTGGGCGTGCCGAGCGGTTCGGTCGAGCGACGGACGCCGATCAGGCCCGTGACGTAGAGGTCCTCACGGATATCGAGCCGTCCGTCGACCTGCAACGTGCCGTTCCAGTAGTTCTGGCTGGTCGCCGATGGATAGACGCCGAACGCCCCGCCCGCCAGCACGCGCAGGCTGTGGTTCAGCCACTCCGACTTGAGCTCCAAGGTCGGCTTCACCAGAGCATAGAGCGAGCCCACGGCCGGCGTGGTCGAATTCGTGTTCGTGGCGTAGACGTTGTTGTCGAAGCCCGTCTGGACCTCGAGCGCGGGGAAAAGCGTGAAGGCGCCCAGCGACACGCCGAGTTCGTTCGGCTGGTAGTAAGCCCCGCTGCCCACCGTGTCCGGGATGTCGACATAGGGCGTCTGCTCGTCGAGCGTCTGATGCGCCGGCGTCGCCGTCGGCGCCTGCGCCTGCGCCGACGACAGGGCGCAGGCCACCAGCACCCAGCCGAGGACAGGCATCCAGACGAGCTGCGAGCGATTCGCACTAATCGTCATCGGAACAACTGGCCATCCAGGATGGGGTACGAGGTACGCTTGATAGTTCCCGCGCAGAACCATCGGAGTGTTTAGGTCCCGGACGCGGTCCGTTGCGGCGGCGGCTGCGGAACTGGCGGCGGCGGCGGAGGCGGAGGCGGCGGAGGCGGCGGGGGCGGCGGCGGGCCGGCGGTCGGCGGCACCGGCGGAGTCGGCGGCGGCGACGACGGCGGTGACGACGGTGGCGGCGTCACCTGAGGTGTCAGCTGCTGCACGGCCAGCATGATGGCGGGAATCGAAACCACCGGGCCCAAGGCGTTGGCGGCGACGACCTGCGGCGCTGGCGGCGTGGGCGGCAACAGCGGGCCTCCGCCCTGCGGCGCGGCGCCTTCCAGGCCACCCGGCGTGCCGGCGACCGGCGCGATGTTCTGCAGCGGAGCGGCTGTCTGCAGCGGCCCCGCGTTTTGCAGCGGACCGGCGCTCTGGAGCGGACCGGCGCTCTGCAGCGGACCCGCACTCTGCAACGGACCGGCGCTTTGCAGCGGACCGGCGCTCTGCAGCGGACCCGCGCCCTGCAGCGGACCGGCACCCTGCAACGGACCACCGCCCTGCTGCGGACCACCCGCCGGATTGGGGACGCCTCCCGGCTCCCCCGGAGGCAGCACCTGTCCGTGCGCACCGGC
>CAYRBQ010000513.1:0-3357 GCA_964422305.1 uncultured Reyranella sp.
CCGCACACGTCGTCTCGCCGTTCGGCGCACGCGGCGGCAACGCGGCGATTGCCGACGTCGACAACCTCGCATGGAAGCTGGCGCGCGTGATCGATGGCCGTGCGCCGGCAGGTCTGCTCGATAGCTACTGCAGCGAGCGCCGCGCCGCTTCCAGGGAGAACATCCTCCACTCGACGCGCGCCACCGACTTCATTACGCCCAAGTTCGCAGCCTCCCGGATCTTCCGCGACGCCACCTTGGCGGTCGCCCGCGACTTCCCCTTTGCGCGCGCGCTGATCAACAGTGGCCGGCTGTCGGTGCCGACGCTGCAGCGCGACTCGGTTCTCGACACGCCCGACGCCGACGGTGACTGGACGGGCGGCCCGGGACCGGGCCGTGCCATGCGCGACGCGCCGCTGGGCGACGACTGGCTGGTCGATCGCCTCGGCCGCGACTTCACCCTGCTGAGCTTCGGTTCGATGCCCGATGTCGGGCCCGACATGACGGTGGTCGAGATCGGCGAGGAGAAGCTCGTCCGCGAGCGTTACGATGCGCGGCCGGGCACCACCTATCTCATCCGGCCCGATCGCTACGTCGCCGCGCGCTGGCGCCGGTTCGATCCGGCAGCGGTGATGGCCGCGCTCGCGCGCGCAACAGGGAAGGACGCCTCATGCTCCGGCGCACGCTGAACCTCGCCCGGCCGGACGACGTCTACAATGCCATCGTGGACGCCCATAAGGGATTGAGCGACGAGCAGTGCCGTGCCTTCGACGCGCGGCTGATCCTGCTGCTGGCCAACCATGTCGGCGACGAGGCCGCGATCCGCGAGGCCCTGGCGGCGGCACGAGAAACACTGGACAGCGAATGACCTCGAATCCCATCACCGTCCGTCCGGCCACCGTCGACGATGTCGAGACGCTCCACCGCTTTTCGGTCGACCTCGCGACCTACGAGGACGAGCCCGACGCCGTCGCCTCGACGCCGCAGACGCTGGCGCGCGACGGCTTCGGCGCCAACCCGCAGTTCGCCGCCCTGATCGCCGAGCGCGCCGGCAGGCCGGTCGGCTTCGCGCTCTACACCTTCAACTACTCGGTCTGGACGGCGGCGCGCGGAATCTTCATCGAGGATATCTGGGTCGTTCCCGAGGAACGCCGCGGCGGCGTGGCGCGCGCCTTGATGCAGGGGCTGGCCAGGGAATGCGCCGCCAAGGGCTACAAGCGGATCGATCTCAACGTCCTCGACTGGAACCCCGCGCGCGGCTTCTACGAGCGGCTGGGCTACCGCTGGATCCGCAACTGGCTGCCCCATCGCCTGAGTGGTGAGGCGTTGGCCAAGCTCGCTAGCTCTTCTTCGAAAGACCCATGACGCGGCCGGCCTTGGCGGGCTTGGGCAGCGCCTTGTGCGTCTCCCAGATCGCCTCGAGTCGCGCGGCGACCGGTACCGGCCAGGGCGCGGAACGCCGCGAGGCGTAGTCGATGTTCATCACGATGGTCTCGTTGGTCGCCGCCAGGTAGCCCTGCTCGGCGTGATACATCTCGTGGAAGAGGTGGACCTTCTTGGCGTCGCGAGCGAGGAGCTGCGTGGCGAACCGCAGGGGTGCGCCCTCGCGCAGCTCGCGGTCGTAGGTCACATGGGTCTCGAGCACGAAAGTCATGCCGAGCTTGCCGTCGACGTAGCGCCGGCCCAGCCCCATGTTGCGCATGAAGGCGCCGGACGCCTGATCGAAGGCGGTGACATAGAAGGCCACGTTCATGTGGCCGTTCCAGTCGACCCATTCGGGCAGGACGGTCGAGCGGTGGGTGTCGAGCGGCGCGCGTGTGACGAGCTCGGGCAGTTCATACGGCAGGGACTGGAGCATGGACGAGGGGCTTACTTCTTCTTGAGGCCGATGAGGCGGCCGGCCTGGGCCGGCCTCGGGAGTGTCGAGTGGGCGGCCGCCAGCTTCTCGATGCGCTCCATGGCGAACGCCGGCCACGGCGCCGATCGCCGCGTGGCGTAGTCGATGTTCATCAGCATGAGCTCGTTGGTGGCGGCGAGGTAGCCCTCGGTCGCGTGATACATCATGTGGATGTAGTGGATGCGCTTGGCGTCGTGGTCGAGGATCTGCGTCGTGATGCGCAGCGGATCGCCTTCCTTGACCTCGCGGTCGTAGGTGACGTGCGCCTCGAGCACGAAGGTCATGCCGATCTTGTCGCGCGTGTACTCGTAGCCGCAGGCGACCTGCTGGCAGAGCGTGTCGGTCGCCTTGTCAAAGGCCACGACGTAGAAGCCCACGTTCATGTGGCCGTTCCAGTCGATCCACTCGGGCAGCACCTCGGCGCGATGGACGTCGAGCGGCGCGCCGAGATCGAGATCGATCATGGGGTACGGAGGTAATTTCATGCGGGCGGACCGTAGCGAAGCCGGCCCTGCCGCCGCAAGTTCCGTGAAACGACCTTCATGCGAGGAACTGCGATGGCGAAGAAACCCAAGGCCCTCATCCTGGGCGTCGGCGCGGAGCGCGGCATCGGCGGTGCCGCCAGCCTGCGCTTTGCGAAAGAGGGCTACCATGTGCTGGTGGCCGGCCGGACCACGGCGAAGATCGACAAGGTGGTCGACGCCGTCCGCGCGGCCGGCGGCTCGGCGACGGCGATCACCGTCGACGGCACGGAGGAAGATGAGGTCATCAGGCTCTTCGACCGGGCGATGGCCGACGATGCCGACGGTGCGCCGGCCGATCTCTTCGTCTTCAACATGGGCAACAACGCTGCCGTCGACTTCCGCGAGATGACGGCGCAGCACTTCGAAGACTCCTGGCGGGTCGGCTGTTTCGCGGGCTTCCTGTTCGGCCGCGAGGCGATGCGGCGCCTGGCGCCGCTCGGCCGCGGCACGGTGATTTTCACCGGCGCCTCGGGGTCGATGCGCGGCCGTCCGCGCTTCGCCGCCTTCAACGCCACCAAGGGCGGGCTGCGCCTTCTGGTCCAGTCGATGGCGCGCGAATTCGGTCCGCAGGGCATCCATGTCGCGCACGTGATCATCGACGGCGGCATCGAAGGCGATCGGCTGCTGTCGCGCCTGCCCGACCGCGCCGAGAAAGCCGGCCCCGACGGGCTGCTCAAGGTCGACGCCATCGTCGACAACTACTGGCACCTGCACCGCCAGCAGCGCAGCGCCTGGAGCCAGGAGATCGACCTCAGGCCCTATAAGGAGACCTTCTGAGCGCGCTCGTACCAGCGCGACATCAGCTCGATGGCGATGCAGGTGAGGATCGAGCTGGCGAGCAGGACGTAGAGCGCATTCTGCCAGCCGACCAGGTCGACGATCATGGCGAACAGCGTCGGCGAGAAGGCGTTGACCAGCAGGATCGGCGTCGCGATCAAGCCCAGCACCGCGCCATAG
>CAYRBQ010000514.1:0-3348 GCA_964422305.1 uncultured Reyranella sp.
GCGGGTAGCCGACCAGGATGGTGGCGGCGACCGTCTTGACGCCGAGCAGCATCGTGTCGGCGATCACCTTGTAGCTGAAGGGATCGCCGAAGAACTTGATCCACTGCCCGAAGCCCGGCTGGCTGATCTTGTCGTCATTGAAGAAGCTGACGCCGATCAGCATCACGAGCGGCGCCAGGAAGATCGAGATGAAGGCCAGCGCGAGCGGCAGCGCGAGCTGCCACTCCGCCAGCTTTTTCACTTCGCCATTTCCTTGTTGAACTTCTCGATCCAGCCCGCGCGCAGCGGGTTGATCTTGGCCCAGTCGTGCCGGACGTAGGTCGACATCTCGTCGAGGTTCTTCATCGGCAGGTAGTCGGGCAGCGGCACGTCCTTGTTGACCGGGATGAAGTTGTAGGGCGGCTTGGTGAGCGCCTCCTGCACTTCCTTGCCGGCGACGATATCGATGTACTTGTAGGCGTTCTCCATGTCGGCCGCGCCCTTGGCGATGTGCAGGGTCGTCAGGAAGGTGATGGCGCCGGTCTCGGGCTTCACGAACTCGATGTCGACGCCGCGGCCCTTGAGCGTCGCGACGGTCTGGGTGTTGGTGTAGACAACGTCGCATTGGCCCTGCTGGAAGAGGCCCGGCATGGCGGCCGGCTGGCCGACCGCGGCGACCTTGGGCAGCACCTTCTTGAGCTCGACCAGCGCCGGCTCGACGTTGGTCTCCGAGCCGCCGAACACCTTGGCGATCTCGATCAGCGAGACCGTGCCGAAGGTCGTCTGGAACCCGGTCAGGCCGAGGCGCGACACCCACGGATCGGTGAAGAGATCCTTCCAGCCCTTGGGCGCCGGCACCTTCTTCGGGTTGTAGGCGATGCCCACGACCTGCGCGTTGACCCCGACACCCCATTCGTCGACCAGGCCGGCAGGCATCTTGGAGAGGTTGCTGAACTTCTTGGAATCGAACTTCTCGAACAGGCCGCCCTCGATCGCGGTGATGCGCGGGCCGGGATCGAGCACGAAGGCGTCGAACGGCGGTGCGCCGCGCGCGGCCTTGGCTTTCGCCACCTGGTCGACGGCGAACAACGGCTGGAACTCGACGTCGATGTTGTCCTTCTTCTTCAGCGCCGGCGCCACGGTGGCGCGGAACGCCTCTTCCCAGGTGCCGGGATAGATGGCGGCGGCGACGCTGCCCTTGGCATGGGCGATCGAGGGCAAGAACGAGGCGCCGCCGAGCGCCGTGGCGCCGGCGAGCAGGTGTCTGCGACTGAACATGGCGAGGCTACTCCGTAGTTGTCAGGTTGAACGCGGAAACAGGGACGGGCGGGCGTCGGCGGCGAGCGTGCAGTAGAGGCGCGCGGTGTCGGCAGCCGAGGCGCGGCGCGGCTCGACGATCTTCAGCGCCCCACCGTCGGCGGTCCGCGCCTCGTGCACGAGCTGGCCGCCGAGCGGCAGGCTGAGTCCGGGCTCGATCTTCCAGGCGTCGGGCCCGGGCACCGAGGAGAGCGCGAGCTGCTCGGGACGCACCGACAGCTGGATGGGCGCGCCGAGGCCGATGCCGGAGGGCGCTGGCAGGGTGAGCGTCGCGCCGGCGTCGAGCGACACGGTCGCCGTGCCGCCATTCAGCGAGGCGATCTTGCCGTTCATCAGGTTGGTGGTGCCGATGAACCCGTTGACGAACAGGGTCTGCGGCCGGTCGTAGATCGCGACCGGTGTGTCGAACTGCTCGACCTTGCCCTTGTTCATGACGGCGATGCGGTCGGCGACGCTCATCGCCTCGTCCTGGTCGTGCGTGACCAGGATGGTCGTGAGGCCGAGCGTGCGCTGCAGCCGCTTGACCTCGATCTGCATGTCGAGACGCAGGTTGCGGTCGAGAGCGGCGAACGGCTCGTCAAGCAGCAGGATCGACGGTTCCACGGCCAACGCACGGGCGAGTGCCACGCGCTGCTGCTGGCCCCCCGAGAGCTGGCGCGGCAGGCGCTCCTTGAAGGCGCCGAGCTGGACGGTTTCGAGGCAGCTTGCGACGCGCGCCGTGACGTCCGGCCCGCGCATGCCGCGGGCGCGCAGGCCGTAGGCCACGTTCTCCGCCACGCTCATGTGCGGGAACAAGGCGTAGTTCTGGAAGACGATGCCGATGTTGCGCTGGTTGGCGGGCAGGTGGTCGATGGCGGCGCCGTCGACGCGGACGCGGCCGTCGGCTTGCCGCACGAAGCCCGCGATGACGCGGAGCAGGGTGGTCTTGCCGCAGCCTGAGGGGCCGAGCAGGGCCACGACCTCACCGGGCTCGATCGCGAGCGTGACGCCGTCGACCGCGAGTGACTGACCGTAGCGGACCGTCAGGTCTTCAACATCGAGTGTGCGGCCGGCCGGGGACGATGGCATGCGGCTCCTCCTCGCCGGAGAGGACGCAAGCTACGTGCCAAGCCAAAAGCGTCGGCGGTTCGGAAGACGCCGCGCAGGAACGGCTGGACTTGGCCCGTTTTGTGCACATATTGGATCAGAATGTGCACATTATTCCGACACCCCTGACATGGCCCGGGTTCGCGCAAAGGGCCTGTCCCGCACGCGCAAAGGCGACGTCGCGACGGACAAGGCGGTCTACGACACGATCCGGCGGGCCATGCTGATGGGCCGGCTGCTGCCCGGCACCAAGCTCGCCGAGCCTGCGCTCGCCCGCGTGCTGAAGGTGAGCCGCGAGAGGGTGCGCAAGGCGCTGCACCGGCTGGTGCACGAGGGCTGGTTGGAAGCAGTGCCCAACCGCGGCACCTTCGTGCCGGCGCTCACCGTCGAGGAGGTGCGTGAGATCTATGATGTGCGCACGATGCTCGAGACGGCGATCGTGAGCCGACTGTCGGCGGAGCACGATGCCACGGCGGCACAACGCCTCAAGGTGCATGTCGGCGAGGAGCGCATCGCCGTCCGCAACGACGATCGCGGCCGGCTGTTCGGCCTCTCGGGCGAGTTCCACGTGCTGCTGGCCGAGCTGTGCGGCAACGAGCAGCTCGCGAAGCTGCTGCGCGGGCTGTTGACGCGCTCGACGATGCACTTCTCGCTGGCCGCACCCGAGCGCTTCCACAATTGCGCGGGTCCACACGACCACGCCGACATCGTGAAGGCGATCCTGGCGCGCGACGCAAAAAAGGCGGCCAAGCTGATGCTCGACCACCTCGTGGGCCTCGCCGAATGGCAATCGGCGTGGCGGCCGCCCCCGACCCCGATCGGGATCGAGGAGGCGTTTCGCGGGCTCTCCGCGGGGAGGCGTACGGCCTAGAGCTTACCCATCGCCACGGCCGTGTCGGCCATGCGGTTGGAGAAGCCCCACTCGTTGTCGTACCAGCTGAGCACGCGTACGAGCTTGCCGTCGAT
>CAYRBQ010000515.1:0-3344 GCA_964422305.1 uncultured Reyranella sp.
TATCGCCTTCGGCTCGATCAACTCGCCCATGCAATGCATGATGAAGGAGATCTGCGCCCAGTGCCTGCAGCTCCACAAGGATCCCGAGACGGGCAAGGAGACGGTCGTCTTCTCCTGCTTCAACCAGGACCAGAAGCTCGACCAGGTCGACTTCGGCAACCTGCGCCAGCGGCTGCGCCAGAACTCGGTGCAGGAGAAGATCGGCGCCCTCTGGATCGACCGTTCACTTAAGAAGATTGGCGCACGAACCTGAACCTGCGCGGACCGCAAAGCGGTCCGCGTGCAGTCAAGGTGTCCTTGTGAATCGAAACAGCACCTTGTCTTGGCTGTAGTAGCGGAGCTGGTCGACGACCTTCGGGAAATATTCGCTGCCCACCGTCACCGGCATGAAGGCGTCGAGATCGAGCGGCCGGACGCCGACATTGAAGCCCGCCTCGCTGAATGCCTTGGCGACGCCGTCGAGCGAGTGGTCGTAGATCGGGATCGACGAGGTCTCGGCAATCACCTTGCGCCAGCGCGGCCACACGGCGCTGTCCTTGTGGCAGCCCATGGCAGCGATGTAGGCGCCGCCCGGCCGTAGTGCGGCCTTGATGTCGCGCGCGTGCGCGGCCACGTCGGGCAGCAGGTACAGCACCTCGTGGCTGAAGGCGAAGTCGAACACCTTGCCCAGCGCCGCAGCGCTGTCGCTCACCTTGTACTCGATCGGCCGATGTCCCTTCAGCAGCTCGGCGCGCGCCACCGATTCGCGGGCGATGTCGATGCCGGTGGCGGCCCGGAAGGGATGGCGGTCGTGCAGCATGCGCAGGAAGCCGCCTTGGTTACAGCCGTAATCGAGCACGGTCGAGTTGGTGAGATCGCCGTGTACGGCGACGTCGATCATGCGCCGCCAGATCGGCGCATGCGCGGCGCCCATCGCCTCTTCATCGGCGGGATTGCGGTTCCAGGTCCGGATCGTCGCAGATCGCTGCATCGCTTCCTCCTGACGCGGAGGAAACGACTCTATCACGCCCGCCCGCGCCAGGGATGCACAAGCAGCGGCCCGGCGATCAGGGAGCCGAACACGATCATGCCGACGGCGATGGCCGTGAAGACGCCGTTCAGTCCCCAGCCGAGCTGTTCGACGGCGAACCAGCCGCCCAAGGTGGCGACCAGCAGGCGCGCTATGCCGGCGGCGAAGGGCGCCTTCATGCGGCCCGCACCCTGGCTGGCAAAGGAGAGCGTCATGCCGATGCCGAACAGGCAATAGAACGGAGCGACCCGCGTGATGTAGGAGACGGTGGCTGCGACCACGTCGGCATCGTTCGTGAAGAGCCGCGCCCAACCCTCAGGCAGCAGCGCCACGGTCCAGCCGAAGGCGCCGATGCCGAGACCCGCCACGAGGCTGCCGGTCCACGCCGCGCGCACGGCGCGGTGCCAGTCGTTGGCGCCGGCCGCGACGCCCACCAGAGTCGTGAGGCCCGAGCCGATGCCGAAGGCGAGCGGCACCAGCATGAATTCGAGCCGCACGCCGATGCCGTAGCCCGCCAGCGCTGCGACGCCGAAGCGGCCGACCAGGCCGGTGACCAGCATCGCGGTCAGGTTGGCGGTGAAGGCCGAGAAGGAGGCGATCAGGCCGACCCGCAGGATGTCCCAGAACAGGCGACCCTGCAGCCCGATGCCGCCGACCGCCGGCACGAAGCCCAGCTTGCCGCCCCACAGCGCGCGCGCCTGCAGCAGCGCCGACACCGCCGATGTGAACAGCGAGGAGATCGCGGGCCCCGCCATGCCGATGCCTGGCCAGTCGCCGACGCCCAGCGCCAGCACGTAGGAGAGCGGCACCTGCGCGATCGACGAGAAGAGCATGTAGCGACCGGGCGTCGCCGCATCGCCGCCGCCCCGAAGCAGCGCCGACAGGAAGAAGTTGGCCCAGATCAGGATCGCGCCGGAGAACAGCACGTGGGAGTAGGTGAGCGCATGCTCCTGCACGCGGCCTTCGCCACCCAGCAGCCGGTAGAGCGAGGGCGCCACCGTCCAGGCGAGCAGGGTGAAGAGCAGCGCCAGCACCGCGCCCAGCACCAGCGAGTGCAGCACCAGCGCGCGCGCATCGTCGCGACGGCCGGCGCCCAGCGCCCGCGCCATCGCGGCCGCCACGCCGCCGCCCATGCCGCCCGCGGCCATCATGGTCATCATCATCATGAGCGGGAACACCAGCGCGAAGCCTGCCAGCGCTTCGGTGCCCAGCCGGCCGAACACGAAGGTCTCGGCGATCGCCACGAAGGTCTGGGCGATCATCACGGCGGTAGTCGGCGCCGCCAGCTTCCACAGGCTGGCGCCGATCGGTGCGACGAGGAGGGGATGGGCCGCGATGTTCGCCGCTACGTTTGCCAAGGGATGGGCTCCGGAATTGCGTGCATATGCACCATACTCCGGCGCGGCTCCCTGTCACCTGACAAACCCTCGGACCGCCATTAGCTTTTCCGCATGACCGCCCAGGAACGCCCCCTCGCCAAGCCCTCCATCCAGGTCGAGAACGACCGGGTCATCGTCACCGAATGGCGCTTCCCGCCGGGCGGCCACACCGGCTGGCACCGGCACAACCACGACTATGTCGTGGTCCCGGTCACGACCGGCGAGCTGCACATCTTCGACGGCAAGGCGACCGTACCGGCGCCGCTCAGGGCCGGCGTCTCCTACGCCCGCCAGACCGGGGTCGAGCACGACGTCATCAACCCCAACGATTTCGAGTTCGTGTTCGTCGAGATCGAGCTGAAGGCCTGATCCGGGCCCCGATGGGCCTTGCACGGCAGATGCGCGGGCGGTCGCATTGACTTGGCCCCCCGCCGGGATCATATGAGGTCCGCCCAGCGGTCCGGCCCGATCCACGGAGCCTTACGAGACCGCCCCAAAGTCCAGCGGGAAATGGACTAAGTTACGGAAACTAAATGAGTTTTGAGAGTTTGGGGCTGAGCGCCCCGGTACTGCAGGCAGTCGCCGAGAAGGGTTATACGCAGCCCACCCCGATCCAGGAAAAGGCCATCCCGATCGTCCTGATGGGCCGCGACGTCCTCGGATGTGCCCAGACGGGCACCGGCAAGACCGCCTCCTTCGTCCTTCCCATGATCGACATCCTGGCCGAGGGCCGCGCCAAGATGCGCATGCCGCGCTCGCTCATCCTCGAGCCGACGCGCGAGCTGGCCGCCCAGGTGGCCGAGAATTTCGAGATCTACGGCAAGAACCACAAGCTCAACATGGCGCTGCTGATCGGCGGCGTCTCGTTCGACGACCAGGAGCGCGCGCTCGAGAAGGGCGCCGACGTGCTGATCGCGACGCCGGGCCGCCTGCTCGACCATTTCGAGCGCGGCAAG
>CAYRBQ010000516.1:0-3343 GCA_964422305.1 uncultured Reyranella sp.
GGCTGGTGAGCGACGCCGTCGAGAGCCCGCATCTCACGCTCGGCAAGGGCCGGGCCGAGCTCTACATCTCCTGCGCCGAGCACGACGAGCTCGCGCCGCCGGACATGGTCAAGGAGCTGAGGGAGCTGTTCGACAAGTCAGGGGCGAAGGGCGAGCTCGAGGTCCACCCCGGCGTCCATCACGGCTTCGCCTTCCCGCAGCGCTGGTGCTACGACAAGCCGGCCGCCGAGCGGCACTGGGAGCGGCTGATCGCGCTCTATCGGCGCAATCTCGGCTAACCCCGGGCGGCCTCCGCGGTCCCGGGCTTCTTCGCCTGCCAGTCGTCGAGCTTGGCGCGCGCGCCGTTCTTCGCCGGATCCATGGCGCTATCCTGGCCGGCCACCTTGGCCGACAGCTCGATCACGTAGCCGTTGGGATCGCGGAAGTAGATCGAGCGGATGAAGTGATGGTCGGAGACGCCACGCACCTCGCGACCTTCGGCCTTGCCCCTGGCGAACATGCGGTCAAGATCATCGGGCGACACTTCGAGGGCGATATGCAGGTCGAAATCGTGCTGCTGCTTGAACTCGAACGGCATGTCCGGCGCCTCGAAGAAGGCGAGGCAGGAGCCGTCGTCGAGCTGGAAGAAGGTGTGCAGCACGCCGGCGCCCGTGTTCCGCCCTGTAATCGTCTGCTCGATCTTCAGCGTGTGGACCAGGGGCAGGCCGAGGAAGTCCTCGTAGAACTTCCGGGTCTCCTCGGAATCGCGGCAGCGATAGGCGTTGTGATGCAGACCCTTGATCATGGCGGCCTCCGGGGTGGCTCCTTCTGACATAGACGCCATGCGCCATCCGGGCCAGTGTCGAGTTGGTGATGCCGTCACCAAACGGAAACGCCGTGCTAGGGTCGCGGGCATGAAACGCCTCGTTCTCCTCGTCGCCCTGGTCTTCGCCCTGCCGGTCGCCGCGCAGGACTATCCCAGCAAACCCATCAAGATCATCACGGCCTTCGGGCCAGGCACCGCGACCGACATCGTCGCCCGCATCATCGGCGCGGAGATCGCGACGCAGACCGGCCAGACAGTCGTGATCGAGAACAAGCCTGGCGCCGAAGGCCAGATCGCGGCGCAGGCCGCCTCGGTCGCACCGCCGGACGGCTACACGCTCTTCTTCACGACGCAGACCACGCAGGCACTCAATCCGCATGTCCACAAGTCGCTGGCCTACGATCCGGTGAAGAGCTTCGCGCCGATCGCGGGGCTGACGCTCGGCGCCCAGATCGTCATGGTCCGCAACGACCTTCCCGCGAAGTCGATCCAGGAGTTCATCGCCCTGGCCAAGGCGCAGCCGGGCAAGCTGAGCTTCGGCAGCGGCAACGGCTCGAGTCGCGGCGGCGCGGAGCTGTTCCGGATCATGTCCGGGATCGACCTGCTGGGCGTTCCCTACAAGTCGCAGCCGCAGGCCGTCAGCGACCTGCTGGGCGGGCGCATCGACATCATCTTCTCCGACTTCACCGTCGGCCTGCCGCCGGTGTTGGACGGCCGCGCTCGCGGGCTGGCCGTGACCAGCAAGGAGCGCATCGCGGGGCTGGACCGGTTCCCGACGGTGAGCGAAAGCGGCGTTCCCGGCTTCGAGATGTGGGCGTGGACGGCCCTGTATGCCCCGGTCGGCACGTCGAAGCCGATCGTCGACAAGCTCAATGCGCTGGTGCGGCAGGCGACCAAGTCGACGCCCTACCTCAACCTCCTCAAGGCGAACCACGGCACGTCCTTCACCGGCTCGCCCGACGATCTTGCGGCATTCCAGGCGAGCGAGACGAAGAAGTGGAAGGAGATCGTCGACAAGGCCGGGATGAAGGAGCCTTAGGTTCCGCGCATTCGGCGCAGCCGGACCGAGGTCGAGATCTGCCAGACCGCCGCCGCGAAGACGAATGCGGCGACCGCGAAGAAGGCGCTGCGATAGTCGACGACAGCAGCGAGCAGGCCGAACAGCGGCGGACCGATGACGGCGCCGGAGAAGGCCAGCGCGGTTTGCACCGCGGCGACGGCGGCCACCTGGCCGGCGGGTGCGAGGGCTGCGAACTCGGCGATGGAGACGCCGTTCCAGCTTATTACCACCGTCCCGTAGGCGAAGACGATCAGGCCGATCAGCCAGTAGGGCATGCCGGGCGCGATCAAGCCCGTCGCGATCGCGCCGAGCGCAATGCCGATCCCCGTCCAACCCAGCAGCATCATGCGCGGGAAGCGATCGCCTAGCGCTCCAAGCACGAGACGCTGCACCGTGCCGCCGATCTGCGCGAGGAACAGCAGGAAGCCCGCCTCGGCAATGCTCAGCCGGCAGTGCTCGTAGAGATAGGTGACGAGGAAGAACGTGAAGGTGTGCTGCGCCACGACGTAGAGCAGCGCCGACCAGCCGAGCACGCGCATCTCCGGATGGCGCATCACGTGGGTAATGGACGCCCATATGCCGGCGGAAGGTCCCGACGGTGCGACCGACGCATCGAGCTTCGGACGCAGCAGCTCGAGGACGATCGCGCCGGCCAGCAGCATGCCGGCGGCGAACAGGGAGGCGCCGCGCCAGCCCAGCGTCGGCAGCAGCATCGGCAGCAGCACGCCGGCGGCGGCGAAGCCCAACGGCACGCCGGTCTGCTTCACGGAGAAGACGAGGCTGAACCAGTCGCGCGGCACGCGTTGGCTGAGGATGTGGGCGGAGGCGGGGTTTATCGGCCCCTGGGCCACGCCGATCAGCGCGACGGCAAGGATCACGGCGAAGACGGAGGCGACGGCGTTGATCGCCAAGCCCGCCGCTGCGGCGAGCATTGCGAGCTGGCAGACCCGGACCGCGCCCAGCCGCGAGATCGGACCGGCGCTCGCGAGGGCGATGAACGAGGCGACGGCGTAGATGATCGCGGTGAAGGCACCGACCAGCTTGGGATCGATGGCGAGGTCGCGGGCCACCGCGGGCATCAGCACGCCGAGCGAGAGCACGGCGAGCGACACCAGCATCTGGGCGCCGAGCATGGCGCCGATCGGGACGAGGGCGGTGCGCAGGGTCGGGCGCGAGCTGCCCATGGATCGGCTCGCGCCCGCCCGTTCCTACATGCCGTAGAGGTCGGCCTTGTTCAGGATCGTGTTGCGCAGGATGCGGATGGAGGCCACGTCGACCATGATGCCGTCGACGTTGATCGCGCCCAGGCCTTTGGCCTCGGCCTCGGCATAGGCCTTCTCGAGCTTGCGGGCGCGGGCGATGTCCTCGGCCTTGGGCGAGTAGACATCGAGGGCAATCTCGATCTGCGAAGGATGGATCGCCCACTTGCCGACGGCGCCCAGGATCATCGACCGCTTGCACTCCTCGCGGTAGGCGTC
>CAYRBQ010000517.1:0-3342 GCA_964422305.1 uncultured Reyranella sp.
GGTCGCGCCCTCCTCCGCCGAGCCGTAGCGGCTCAGCACGTCGATGTTCTCGACTGGCACGAAGAGCTTGTCGCCGCCCTCGTAGGTCAGTCGCAGGCAGTCGTGGCGGGCGCTCTGAATCTCCAGCGTGACCAGCCCCTCGTAGCGGCCCACGCCGTGCTCGCGATGAACCACGAGATCGCCGTCGCTGAGCGCCGACGCTTCGGCGATGAAGCGTTCCGACGGGCGGCGCTTCTTGGCGGGCCGAGACAGGCGATCACCAAGGATGTCCTCCTCACCGATCACCTCCAACCCGTCGAGCACGAAGCCGTGCTCCAGCGGCCACACCGCGAGGCCGACGACGCCGGCCGGTAGGTGCTGCGCCATGGCGAGATCGTCGACCGGCACCGGCGTGGTGGCGCCGTGCTCCTGCAGGAGGTGCTGCAGGCGACTGACCGATCCCTCAGTGTAGCCCGCGACGACCACGCGCCGTCCGGCGGCATTCGCCGCCTTCACGTGCTCGGCGACCTTGTCGAACAGGTTCACACCCTGGGCGGTGCGCGCCTGGGCGAAGCCTTCGTGACGCCGGCCGCCGAGATCGATCGTGTCGACCGCGCCTGGTGCAGCATCGAACGTCGTGAACTGCGCCGACGTGCGACCCTCGAGCAGGCGGTCCCATTCCGACGGCTTGAGATAGAGCCGCTCCGGCGGCACCGGCTTGTAGTCGGCACCGCCGGTCATGCCGCCCTTGCCCTCGGTCTTCTGGCGCGCGTCGTAATAGTCGGTGATCAGCTCGTGCCGGGCGCCGAAGGCTTCCTTCACCTCGTGGTCGGCGGTGACGACGGCGTCGGGGCAATAGTCGAGCAGCGTTTCGAGATGGTCGTGGAACAGCGGCAGCCAGTGTTCCATGCCGACGTGGCGCTGGCCGGCCGACACTGCCTCGTAGAGCACGTCGTCGCCCGCGACATTGCCGAACAGCTCGCGGTAGCCGCTGCGGAAGCGCTCGATACTCTCGGGCGTCAGAAGCACCTCGCTCACCGGCAGCAGAACGACCTCGTCGAGCGCGCCGGTCGAGAGCTGGCTCATCGGATCGAACGAGCGGATCGACTCCAGCGTGTCGCCGAACAGGTCGAGCCGCACCGGCTCCTTGGTGCCCGGCGGGAAGAGATCGAACAGGCCACCGCGCATGGCGAACTCGCCGGGTTCCATGACGGTCTCGGCGCGGCCGTAGCCGTTCTCGCCCAGGAACTTGGTGAGCCAGGCCACGTCGACCGTCTGGCCCTTGCGCAAGGTCTTCGCCGCCTCGGCATAAAGGCTGCGCGGCGGCACGCGCTGCAGCGCCGCGCCGACCGAGGCCAGGATGATGCGGGCCGGCGCGCCGGGCTTCTTCGGTCGGGACAGGCGGCTCAGCGTCTCCAGCCGCTCCGCGACGATATCGGGATGCGGCGACAGGCGGTCGTAGGGCAGGCAGTCCCAGGCCGGGAAGACCAGCACCTCGCGGTCCGGCGCGAAGAAGCGAAGCCCGTCCTGCAGGCGCTCGAGCCGCTGACCGTCGCGCGCCACGTGCAGGATGTCCTGGCCGCCGGTCGTGCGGGCGATCTCGGCCAGGACCAGCGCGTCGGCGCCCTCGGGCAGCCCGGCCACCGTCCAGCGGCCGGCCTTGCGTGCGATTACGGCCAGGGCTTCGGAGAACGGCACCGACACTAGAACCTCACACGGAACGCCAGCAGCTTGCGCACCACCGGAGTGTCGCTCTCGGGCGGAACCGGCACCTTGCCGCTCACCCAGTCGTAGATCTCGTTGTCGCCGACCTGCAGCAGGCGCTCGTACTGGTCGAGCTCGGCGGAGTCGAAGTCGGCGATATGGGCGCGCGCGAACTGGCCAAGAAGAATGTCGTTCTCCTTGTTGCCTCGGTAAACGCTGCGATAGAGCAGACGTTTCCGCCGCGTCTCGACGTCCGCCTCGCCTGTTCCGCTTGGCATCTTTTCCCCAGGTCCGGCCCGAAAAGGGGCGTAGCATATAGGCGGCGGCGATGGCGAAGTCACGCGGCCCAAACGCCCTATCGAACATGCGCCCCCAGAGCCTCACGCCCCTCTTCGCCCAGGTCACCTCGCTGCCCGGAATCGGACCGCGGTTGGGCAAGCTCGTGGAGAAACTGGCAGGCCCGCTGGTCGTCGATCTCCTTTGGCATCTGCCCGTCGGCGTGATCGACCGGCGCAACGCACCCGGCGTCGCCCAGGCCAAGGCCGGCGAGGTCGCGACGCTCACCGTCACGGTCGACGAGCATTTGGTGCCCCGCAGCCCCCGCCAGCCCTATCGCGTCTGGTGCAGCGACGAGACCGGCCGGCTCTGCCTCACCTACTTCAACGGCCGCGAGGACTATCTCAAGAAGCTGCTGCCGCCCGGCGAGGTCCGCGTCGTGAGCGGCAAGATCGAGATCTACCAGGGCGAGGTGCAGATGACGCACCCCGACCACGTGGTCCCGCTCGACCAGCGCGAGTCGGTCCTGAGGGTCGAGCCGGTCTACGGCCTGACCGCCGGTCTCACGCAGAAGCCGGTCCAGAAGGCGATCGATGCCGCCGTCGAGCGGGCACCCGAGCTGCCGGAGTGGCAGGACGCCGCCTTCGGCAAGAAGCAGAAGTGGGACGGCTGGAAGGAGGCGCTGGCCAAGGCGCACGCGCCCGCTGCCGACATCGACCTTTCCCCCGCCACGCCCGCACGCGCGCGTCTCGCCTTCGACGAGCTGCTGGCGAGCCAGCTCGCGATCGCCCTCGTCCGCCATCACAACCGCACGCTCGCGGGTCACGCCACCACGGGCGACGGCCGCCTGCGCAAGGCCGTGCTCGCCTCCCTACCCTTCGAGCTGACCGCCAGCCAGAAGGTCGCGATCGAGGAGATCGCCGCCGATCTCGCCAAGGCCGAGCGCATGATCCGCCTGCTGCAGGGCGATGTCGGCAGCGGCAAGACGCTGGTCGCCCTGCTCGCCATGCTGATCTGCGTCGAGGCCGGCGCGCAGGCCGCCCTCATGGCGCCGACCGAGCTGCTGGCTCGCCAGCACCACGCCACCATCGCGCCGCTCGCCGAGGCCGCCGGCGTCAAGATCGCGCTGCTGACCGGCCGCGACGGGCAACGCCAGAAGAAGGAAACGCTCAAAGGCCTGGCCGACGGCTCGATCCGGCTCGTCGTCGGCACGCACGCGCTGGTGCAGGAGGATGTCGAGTTCGCCGACCTGGCGCTTGCCGTCGTCGACGAGCAGCATCGGTTCGGCGTGCATCAGCGCATGGCGCTCTCGTCCAAGGGCCACGCGGTCGACCTGCTGGTGATGACCGCGACGCCGATCCCGCGCACGCTGATGCTGGCGGC
>CAYRBQ010000518.1:0-3341 GCA_964422305.1 uncultured Reyranella sp.
TTCACCCAGACCGTGATCGGGCCGATCTTCTTCGAGATCATCCAGCGTCGCGGCAACGAGGGCTTCGGCGAGGGCAATTTCCGCGCCCTGTTCGAGTCGATCGAGCTCGACCAGATCCGCCGCGGCGTGCTGAAGGCCTAGCGAACGAACGAGGGAGGAAGCCATGGCCAAGAACTGGATTCCGTTGCGCCAGGTCGAGGGCATCGCCTCGCGCCAGGCCCATGTCCGGCTGCCCGAGGGCACCTACGAGCGCGAGATCAGCAAGGAGGGCTTCTTCGGGCCGTCGGCCCAGTTCCATCACAGGCACAAGCCGACCGACTGGGTCGAGTTCGACGGTCCGATCCGGCCGCGCGCGCTCGACCTCAACAGGCTCGCGACCGCCAGGGCCAACCCGTGGCAGGCCGAGCTGGTGATGTCCAACGGCCACATGCAGATGCGCATGTGGCGGCTCGACGAGGCGATGCCGGACCTTGCGCGCAACAGCGACGGCGACCAGCTCCTGTTCATTCACGAGGGCCGCGGCGCGCTGTTCTGCGACTACGGCCATCTCGACTACAACGAGGGCGACTATCTCGTCATCCCGCGCGGCACGATGTGGCGTCTGGAGCCCGCGAAGCCCACCCTGTCGCTGATGATCGAGGCGACCAACGACCACTTCACCTTGCCGGAGAAGGGGCTGGTCGGGCACCACGCGATCTTCGATCCGGCCATCCTGGACACGCCGAGGATCGACGAGGCGTTCAAGGCGCAGCAGGACGAGCGCACCTGGAAGGTCTCGGTGAAGCGCCGCAACCAGCTCTCGACCGTCACCTTCCCGTTCAATCCGCTCGATGCGGTGGGCTGGCACGGCGACCTCAGCGTCGTGCGCATCAACTGGCGCGACCTGCGCCCGCTGATGAGCCATCGCGCCCATCTGCCGCCCTCGGCGCATACCACCTGGATGGCGGGTCGCTTCGTGGTCTGCACCTTCGTGCCGCGGCCGTTCGAGAGCGACCCCGAGGCGCTCAAGCTGCCGTTCTTCCACAACAACGACGATTTCGAGGAAGTGATCTTCTACCACAAGGGCAGCTTCTTCAGCCGCGACAACATCCACCCCGGCATGATGACGGTGCACCCGACGGGCTTCACGCACGGTCCGCATCCCAAGGCGTTCAATGCCGCCACCAAGGGCGGCAGGACCGAGACCGACGAGGTCGCGGTCATGATCGACACGCGCGACGCCATCGACGTGGCGCCTATGCCGGCCGGCGTCGAGTTCGAGGGCTATGTGAAATCGTGGCGGCCCTCCGACGCCAAGTCGGCCGGCATGAAGCAGGCGGCGGAGTAGGGAAGAAGCGCAGATGAAGCTGGGATCGTTGAAGGAAGGCGGCCGCGACGGCACGCTGATCGTGGTCGACCGCGCCCTGACCCGTGCCGTGCGGGCGAGCGGCGTGGCACCCACGCTGCAGAAGGCGCTCGACGACTGGCCGGTCGCCGTGCCGAAGCTCAGGGCGCTGGCCGAGCAGCTCGAGGACGACAAGGCGGTCGGCTCGTTCGAGCTCGACACCACGGCGCTGGCGGCGCCGCTGCCGCGCGCCTATCAGTGGGCCGACGGCTCGGCCTACGTCGTGCATGTCGAGCTGGTGCGCAAGGCGCGCGGTGTGGAGATGCCGCCCAGCTTCTGGACCGATCCGCTGATGTACCAGGGTGGCTCGGACTCCTTCATCGGGCCCAATGACGAGATCGAGGTCGCCGACGAGGCCTACGGCATCGATTTCGAGGGCGAGATCGGCGTGATCGTCGACGACGTGCCGATGGGAATCTCGCCCGAGGCGGCGCGCAAGCACATCCGGCTGGTGACGATCCTGAACGATGTGTCGCTGCGCAACGTCATCGTGACCGAACTGGGCAAGGGCTTCGGCTTCTTCCACGGCAAGCCCGCCACGGCATTCGCGCCGGTCGCGGTGACGCCGGACGAGCTGGGCGATGCGTGGAACGGGGCGCGTCTCAATCTGCCGCTGATCTCGACCCTGAACGGAAAGGAGTTCGGCCATCCGAACGCGGCAACCGACCTTACGTTCGACTTCGGCCAGCTCATTGCCCATGCCGCGAAGACACGGCATCTCGAGGCCGGCACGGTCGTCGGCTCCGGCACGGTGGCGAACCGGGATGCGACGGTCGGCTGCTCCTGCATCGCCGAGCGCCGCGTGCGCGAGACGATCGACGGCGGCAAGCCGGTCACGCCGTTCATGAGCTTCGGCGACCAGATCCGCATCGAGATGTTCGACAAGGCGGGCAAGTCGATCTTCGGCGCGATCGACCAGAAGGTCGTACGCTACACGCCGCCCGGCTGAGGCGTGCTACAGTGGCCGCGGGAAGGGAGCGGTCATGAAGCTCATCGGCTACTTTCGTTCGTCGGCGGCATTCCGCGTGCGCATCGCGCTGCACCTCAAGGGCATCTCCGTCGAGCATGCGTCGCGGCACCTGCGCAAGGGCGAGCAGGCGTCGCCCGACTACGCGGCGCTCAACCCCCAGAAGCTCGTGCCGGCGATGATCCTCGATTCGGGCGAGGTGCTGACGCAGTCGCTGGCCATCATGGAATATCTCGAGGAGACCCATCCCGAGCCGCCGCTGCTGCCGAAGGACCCGGTCGGCCGGGCACGCGTCAGAGCGCTTTCGCTGATCGCCGCCGCCGACATTCACCCGATCCAGAACCTGCGCGTCATGGGCTACCTGCGCGAGAAATATGGGCAGACCGAGGAAAGCGCCTTCGCCTGGTCACGGCACTGGATCGAGACCGGATTCGACGCCTACGAGGCCACGATCGCGAAGGACCCCAAGACCGGCAGCTACAGCCACGGCAATTCGCCCACCATGGCCGACATGTGCCTTGTGCCTCAGGTCTTCAACGCCGGCCGCTTCAAGGTCGACATGAAGCGCTATCCGACCATCCAGCGCATCTTCGACACCTGCATGAAGCATCCCGCCTTCGACGCCGCGCAGCCTTCCAAGCAGCCGGACGCCGAACCGTGAGGAAGGCGCTCGTCGTCGTCGGTGCCGTCGTTGCCCTGATCGGCATCGGCGCTGCGGCGATCCCCTTCGCCGAGGACGTCGCCGCGCGCCGCCTGAAGGAGGGTTTGGCGCGCGAAGGGGTGCAGGCGGAGACGGTGAAGGTCAGCTTCCTCGATCGCAGCATCCGGCTCAGCGGTGTCGCCGGGGGCCCGAACGCGGAACTCGCGATCGCCGATTGGGAAGCGTCGGGGCTCGCGTGGCCGCTCGACGAGCTTCTCAGGGGCCGCGTGCCCTTCGCCGGGCTGAGCTGGGGCGACCCGCTTCACGTGGCGCGTCTGCACATGCGCGAC
>CAYRBQ010000519.1:0-3337 GCA_964422305.1 uncultured Reyranella sp.
CAGGCGCAGAAGCCGCTGGTCGTCGGCTTCATCTATGTCGGCCCGCGCGACGACTACGGATACAACCAGGCGCACGCCGAAGGCGCCGCCGTCCTCAAGAAGATGGCCGGCGTGAAGGTTGTCGAGGAAGAGAAGGTGCCGGAGACGGTCGCCGTCGAGAAGTCGATGGAGAGCATGATCAACCTCGACGGCGCCACGCTCGTCTTCCCGACCTCGTTCGGCTACTTCGACCCGCACATGCTGCGCATGGCGGCCAAATACCCGAAGATCCAGTTCCGCCACTGCGGCGGCCTTTGGACGTCGGGCAAGCATCCGATGAACACCGGCAGCTACTTCGGTTACATCGACGAGGCGCAGTATCTCAGCGGCATCGTCGCCGGCTACACCAGCAAGAGCGGCAAGGTCGGCTTCGTTGCAGCCAAGCCGATCCCCCAGGTCCTGCGCAACATCAACGCCTTCACGCTCGGCGCACGGTCCGTCAACCCGAAGATCACCTGCCAGGCGATATTCACCGGCGACTGGTCGCTGCCGGTCAAGGAGGCCGAGGCGACCAACAGCATGATTGCCCAGGGCGTCGACGTGGTGACCTGCCATGTCGACAGCCCGAAGGTCGTGATCGAGACCGCCGAGCGCGCCGGCATCTACACCTGCGGCTATCACACCAACCAGGCCAAGCTCGCGCCGAAGGGATATCTCACCGGCGCCGAGTGGAACTGGGAGCGCGTCTATGTCGACTTCGTCGAGACGATGAAGAAGGGCGGCACGCCGGGCAACTTCGTGCGCGGCGGCCTCAAGGAAGGCTACGTCCGCACTTCCGCTTACGGCCCGGCCGTCTCGCCGGCGGCGAAGGCCAAGGCCGACGAGATCAAGACCGCAATCCTCAACGGTAGCTTCTCGATCTTCAAGGGACCGCTGAAGGACAACAAGGGCAACACGGTCATCGCGGGCGGCACGACCTACACGCAGACCGAGCCGGTCCTCGAGGGCATGAACTACCTGGTCGAGGGCGTCGTCGGCGCCACGTCGTAAGGACGCCCGCAGGCCGGACTGACCGTCATGGGTGCGGCCCTCGAACGCATCGCCGTGTCGGCGCTGGCTCTGCTGGCGTCGGCGGTGCTGTTCGGCCTGCTGCTGATCTTCTATGCGGGTGTCGACCCGTTCGAAGCCTACGCGCTCATGTACCAGGGCGCGTTCGGAAGCTGGTTCTCGTTTCAGAACACGCTGACGCGCGCGGCGCCGCTGATCCTGGTGGCGCTATGCACGGCCCTACCGGCACGGCTCGGCCTGATGATCATCGGCAACGAAGGTGCGCTCGTGCTGGGCGGGCTCGCCGCAGCCGCGATGGGCGTCGCGGCGTCGAGCGCGCCCTCGCTGATCGTGCAGCTCGCGATGGCGGCGGCTGCGATGGTGGCGGGTGGCGCCTGGATCGCGCTGGCGGGCGGGCTGCGTCAGTACCGCGGCGTCAACGAGACGATCTCGAGCCTGCTGCTCACCTACATCGCCATCGCCCTGATGAACCATTTCGTCGAGGGGCCATTGCGCGATCCGGCAAGCCTCAACAAGCCGTCGACCCATTCGATCGGCGACGCCAACATGATCGGCACGATCGCCGGCGCCGATGTCCATTGGGGCCTCGCCTTCGGCGTCGTGGCCTGCCTCGTCTGCTGGGTCGTGCTGCGCTTCACGACCTGGGGCTTCGCCATGCAAGTGATCGGCGGCAACCCCAAGACGGCCCGCATGATGGGCCTCGATGTCGGCCGCTACATTCTGGTCGCCTGTGCCGCCGGGGGCGCGGCCGCCGGACTCGCGGGCATGGTCGAGGTCGCTGCGGTGCATGGCAAGGCCAACGCCTCGCTCGCTGTCGGCTACGGCTTCACCGGCATCCTCGTCTCTTTCCTCGCGCGCCATCATCCGTTGGCGATCATCCCGGTCGCGATCCTGCTGGGCGGCATCGGCGCCTCGGGCGGCCTGTTGCAGCGCCGGCTCGACCTTCCGGATGCCGCCGTGGTCGTCCTGCAGGGCATCATCTTCGTCTCCATCCTGGCCAGCGAGACGCTCTACGGCCGCTCGTGGCGAGACCTTCTGCGGCTCGGACCGGTGGAGGCCCGCTAGAACGATGGACAGCGACATCGGCCTCTGGAGCGTGCCGCTTGCCATGCTGGCGGGAGCCATCCGCGTCAGCACACCATTCATCTTCGTGAGCCTCGGCGAATGCCTGACCGAGCGCAGCGGCCGCATCAACCTCGGCCTCGAAGGCACCCTGATGATGGGCGCCATGAGCGCCTACGGCATCTCCCTGATGAGCGGCTCGCCGTGGCTCGGCGTGCTGGTCGCCGCCCTGGTCGGCCTCATGTTCGGTGCGCTGCATGCCGGCCTCTGCCAGCTCCCGAGGGTCAACGACATCGCGACCGGCATCGGCCTCATGCTGTTCGGCACCGGCCTCGCGTTCTTCCTGGGCAAGCCCTACATCCAGCCCAAGGCCGCCAACCTCGGCGCGATCGACTTGGGCTGGTGGAGCAGCGTACCGCAGGTCCGGCAGGCCCTGCAGGTCAATCCGCTGTTCATCGTCGGCATCGTCCTCGCCTTCGCGCTGGCCTGGGCGCTGCGCAACACGCGCTGGGGCCTGATCGTGCGGCTGGCCGGCGAGAGCGTCGATGCCGCCCTCGCCATCGGCGCGTCGGTCGGGCGCGTGCGCCTGATCGCGACGGCGGTCGGTGGCGCCTTTGCCGGCATTGGCGGCGCCTTTCTGTCGCTCTATTACCCCGGAAGCTGGAACGAGGGCTTGTCGAGCGGCCAGGGCCTGATGGCCGTGGCACTGGTGATCTTCGCGCGCTGGAATCCGATCCGCTGCCTCTGGGCGTCGCTGCTGTTCGGCGCCGCAGGTGCGATCAGCCCGGCGCTGCAATCGATAGGTGTCACCCAGGGTTACTACCTGTTCAGCGCCGCGCCCTACGTTCTCACCCTCGCCCTCATGATCGCCACCTGCTCGCCGGCCCGTAGCCTGCGCGGCGCGCCGGGCGAGCTGGGCGCCGTCCGCTAGGAGTCGTCATGGCCAAGACCCACATCAACTCCCGCCCCTACGCCTGGCCGTGGAACGGCGAGCTGCGCGCCGACAACACCGCGCTGATCGTCATCGACATGCAGACCGACTTTTGCGGCGCCGGCGGCTATGTCGACAAGATGGGCTACGACCTGTCGCTGACGCGCGCGCCGATCGAGCCTCTGAAGAAGCTGCTGGCCGGCGTGCGCAAGGCGGGCTGGCACGTGATCCATACGCGCGAGGGCCATCGTCCCGACCTCTCCGATCTGCCGCCGAACAAGCGCTGGCGCTCGCAGC
>CAYRBQ010000520.1:0-3337 GCA_964422305.1 uncultured Reyranella sp.
GGGAACGTCCAACCTCTGGAACCTGAAGCTCGGCGCCGGGCACGGCATGACGGGCACGATCGGCAACAGCCGGCCCTTCATGGTGACGACCTTCCATTCCGGCGGCACCGGCGCGCGGCCGACGCTCGATGGCCTCTCTGCCACGCCCTTTCCGTCGGGCGTGCGCAACGTGCCGGTCGAGATCACCGAGACCATCGCGCCGGTCGTGGTGTGGAAGAAGGAGTACCGCCAGGATTCCGGCGGCGCCGGCGAGCAGCGCGGCGGGCTGGGCCAGGTCATGGAGGTCGAGCATCGTGAGGGCGCGCCTTTCGGCATCTTCGCCACCTTCGAGCGCGTGAAGCATCCGGCGCGCGGCCGCGACGGCGGCAAGCCGGGCGGCAACGGCCGCCTGTCGCTCGCCTCCGGCCAGGAACTCCGACCCAAGGGCTTCCAGACCATTCCGGCCGGCGAGCGGCTGGTGGTCGAGATGCCGGGTGGCGGTGGCTACGGCGATCCGAAGAAGCGCGATCCGGAAGCCGTCCAACGCGACATCCGGCTCGGCCTGGTCAGCAAGGAGGCCGCCAAGGCGGCCTACGGCATCGACGGCGACTGAGCCGTCGATCGCGCCGTCAGAAGGTCTTGTTGGCCTCGGGACGGTGCTTGTTGCGCAGCGTGAACTTCTGACGCTCGGCCTTGCGCGGCGCGCGCACCCAGACCTCGCGATTGGGATGCAGGCCGCCGCCGCGCGTCGCCGGCACCGCGCTGGTACGGGCGCGCTGCAACAGGCGCGTGTCGGCAACGCCGCAATTGGGATGGAGGCCGCCGTTGGCCGCGACCACCTTGTCCCACGCCGCCTTGCGCTTGGCGTAGGTCGCGGGATCCGAGAGCTGCGTGCAGTTCAGCTCGTTGATGTTGAGGTCGGCCACGATCTCGTCGCCGTCCTCGATCAGGGCGATCGGGCCGCCGAGGGCAGCCTCGGGGCCGACATGCCCGATCACGAGGCCGACCGACCCGCCCGAGAAGCGCGCGTCGGTCATGAGGGCCACGACGATGTTGCGCTCGCGGCACAGCGTCGTGATGCGCGAGGTGGGATCGAGCATCTCCGGCATCCCGGGGGCGCCGCTCGGCCCCTCGTAGCGCACGATGATCATGTCGTGGTTCTGGAACGTCTCCGGTGTCTCATCGAGCGCCTTGAGCAGGCCCTGCTCGCCCTCGAAGACGCGGGCGCGGCCGCGGAACAGGTTGTTCTCCAGGCCGCCTTCGACGCCGGCGAGCTTCAGGATCGCGGAGAAGTCCGGCGACAGGTTGCCGCCCAGCATGCGCAGGCCGCCGGTCGGCTTGTAGGGCTTCTCGACCGGATAGACGACGCGGCCGTCGGCCTTCCTGGCGCCGAGACGCGCGACCTGTTGCGCCAGCGTCTCGCCGGTGCAGGTCAGCACGTCGCCGTTCAGAAGGCCGGCCTCGAGCAATTCGCGCACGATCACCTGGACGCCGCCCACCTGGTCGATGTCGACCATCGAATACTTGCCGTAAGGCCGCGCGTCGGTCAGCACCGGCACGACATGCTGCGAGAGGTAGTTGAACTCCTCCGGCGTCATGACATCCTTCCAGAAATCGGCGAAGCCGGCGGCGCGAGCGATCTCCGGCACGTGCAGCACGACATTGGTCGAGCCGCCGACGGCCATCGCCACGATCACCGCATTGCGCAGCGAATCGCGCACGACGATGTCGCGCGGCTTCAGGTCCTTCCTGATCAGGTTGGCCAGGTGGTCGACCAGCTCGGCGGCGAACTCGTTGGTGCGTCGCGGATCGTCGGACGGCGGCGCCACCATCTGCAGGGGCTGCATGCCGACCACGCCGATGAAGGTCTGCATGGTGTTGTAGGTGAACATGCCGCCGCAGCTGCCGTACCCGGGACAAGCGTGGCAGGCGATGTGATGCCGGTACTCGGCATCGGGATGGCCGGCGACCTGGTAGGCGCTCACGATGTCGAGCGCCTCGCCCGTCTTCGGGTCCTTGCCTGGATGAATGGCGCCGTCCGACATGATGATCGAGGGCAGGTTGTGCTCCAGCAGCGCCGACAGCGTGCCGACCGGTGGCTTGTCGCAGGCCACGACAGCGATCGTGCCGGCGAGGCCGGTGGCGCTCAGATGCTCGCACAGCGCGTCCTGCGTGACCTCGCGGCCGATCAGCGAGTAGCGCATCTCGCGTGTGCCGTTGCGGATGCCGTCCGACGTGGCGATCGTGTACTCGGGCTGGACCAGGCGCATCTTGAGCTGGTTCGGCCCCGTGCCGATGCGCGCCTTGAGCTGCGCATGGATCGCGTCGACCTTCGACAGGACGCCGAGGTAGCACTGGCTGTCGCCCTTGGTGCCGACGACGCCGACCGACGGCTCGTGAATGAGATCCGGATCGGTTCCGAGGGCGCGCGCCACGCCGATGGTCTGGGCGGAGCGGCCAGGGTGCCGATCGATGGTCACGAAGGTCGGCTTCATCACGTTCATCCCGTAGAGCTTGCTGGAATTGGCCCACCATCGCTGGCGGACGAGTGTGGCGGTATATCACAAGCGACGACCGGGCGGTGAAGCCCGCATAGGGCTGCCCGTCAGAAAAATTCGTCCCTCATTGCCGCGCCGAACCTGTAGTCTCGGCGCCAACAAGCAATCGAGGAAACCAGCAAGATGTGGCAGCCCAGCGAGCGCTACCCCGATCCCGCGGTGCGCGTGCTCGATCCGTCATTCAACCAGTACCGGCTGATGCTGGCCTCGGTCGAACGGCTCTACACCGGCTGCCGCTGGGCCGAGGGCCCGGTGTGGATCGGCGACGGGCGCTATCTCCTGTGGAGCGACATTCCCAACAACCGCGTCCTGCGCTGGGACGAGGAGACGGGTGCCGTCTCGATCTTCCGCAAGCCCTCCAACAACGCCAACGGCCACACGCGCGACCGCCAGGGCCGGCTGATCGCCTGCGAGCACGATGCCCGCCGCGTCGTGCGCTTCGAGTATGACGGCGCCATCACGGTGCTGGCCGACTCCTACAACGGCAAGCCGCTCAACTCGCCGAACGACGTCGTGGTGAAGTCCGACGGCTCGGTGTGGTTCACCGATCCGACGTTCGGGATCCTGGGCTACTACGAGGGCCACAAGGCCGAGAGCGAGAACAAGCCCGCCGTGTATCGCCTCGATCCGGCGACCGGCAAACTCACGATGATGGCCGACGACATTCCCGGCCCCAACGGGCTCGCCTTCTCGCCCGACGAGAAGAAGCTCTACGTCGTGGCCTCGCGTGCCGAGCCGCATCGCACCATCGTGTCCTACGACGTGACGGCCGACGGCACCAGGCTCGGCTAGGGCAGCGT
>CAYRBQ010000521.1:0-3334 GCA_964422305.1 uncultured Reyranella sp.
AGAACTCGGCCGTCAGGTCGAGCACGGCAAAGTACTCATCGTAGAAGGCCTTGATGGTGGCGGCCTGCTCGTGCTCGCCCTTGGCCATATGCTTGTAGAGATCGACCTGCGCCTTGATGTGCCGCTCGGCGTTCATGCTCATGAAGGCCGTGAGCTGCACGAACCCCGGATAGACGCGTCGCATCGCCCCGGGATAGCGCATCGGCACGCGTGAGATCAGGTTCTGCTCGAACCAGGAGATCGGCTTGCCCGTGGCGAGCTCGTTCACCTTGGTCGGATTGACGCGGCAGTCGATCGGCCCCGCCATCAGGGTCATGCTGCGCGGCTGCGCGGGATTGTCGTCCTCGGCCATGATCGCCGCCGCGGCGAGCGCCTGCACGCAGGGCTGGCAGACCGCCACGACGTGGCTGCCCGGCCCCATGACCTCGAGGAACTCGATCAGGTGGCCGACATACTCGTCGAAGCCGAAGCGGCCGTTCCAGACGCCGACGTCGCGGGCATTCGCCCAGTCGGTGACGTAGACGTCGTGCTCGGGCAGCAGCACGCGTACCGTGTCCCGCAGCAGGGTCGCGAAGTGGCCCGACAGCGGTGCGACGACCATCACCTTGGGCTGCGGCGGCGCGCCTTCCTTGGCGAAGCGCAGCAGGGTGCCGAACGGCGTCGCGAAAGCCTCCTCCTCGTGCACCGGCACCATCTGGTTGCCGTACTTGACCTCGGGGATCCCGAAGGACGGCCGGCGGTGCGTGAGGGTCGCCCGGCTCACCATCTCGCAGAGCGCCCCGGCCGCCCGCCAGCTTTCCAGGGTCGAGGCCCTCCCGCTGCCCAGCGATTGCCCCGCCACGGTCGCCCAGGTGCGGAGCGGCAGCATGACGTCGGCGGCGGTCTGATAGAGCGAATAGAGCATGAAGGGGCGACCGGCTCGGAATTTGCATCTTTCGCAGAGGATTAAGACACAGACAGACCCGCCGAATGGGGAGGGGTGGAGTCCATGGCCGAGGCCTCGCTCACCGTCAGTAGCAAGAACTATTCCTCTTGGTCGCTCCGCGGCTTTCTTCTTTGCCGGATGGCCGGCCTGGATTTCGACGAGCGGGTGGCCCCGATCGACGACCCGGCAACCCGGGCCGAGCTGCTGCTGCTTTCACCGTCCTTCTTGGTGCCCTGCCTCGACCATGGGCGGGTCAAGGTCTGGGACACGCTGGCGATCGGCGAGTACCTGAACGAGATCAAGCCCGATGCCGGCTTGCTGCCGGCCGATCCGGTCGCCCGCGCCCACTGCCGGGCGGTCTGCGGCGAGATGCATTCGGGCTTCGCCAACCTGCGCTCGGCGCTGCCCATGAACCTCAAGGTCCGCCACGAGGGCTTCAAGGTCTGGGCCGGCGCCCAGGCCGACATCGACCGCGTGACGGCGATCTGGCGCGACTGCCTGCAGCGCTATGGCGGGCCCTATCTCTTCGGCAACACGCCGACCATGGCCGACGCGATGTACGCTCCGGTCTGCACGCGCTTCGCGACATACGACGTGAAGCTCGACCCGGTGTCCGCCAACTACCGCGACCTGATGCTGCGCTTCCCGGCAATGATGGAGTGGACGGCGGCGGCGAAGGCCGAGCCGGAAGAGCTCGAGGAACTCGACGTCGAGTTCTAGGCCCAACACTAGCTGGACGGTGCGCGGCGAAGCTCCAGCTCGACGCGCCCGACCCGGATGCCCCATTTGCCGACGGTCGCCTTGTTGAGCAGCGAGCCGTCGTCGCGCAGCGCCAGCACGTCGGAGAAGTCCACCGTCCAGCCGCCCAGACTGACGGCATACTCCAACCGCACCGTCTTGCCGTCGGTCCAAGCCCGGGCCTCGCCCACCACATCCTCGCGCGTGCCCTTGTAGGTGCCGGGCGCGGTGCGCTCGAAGCGCCAGGTCTTGCGGTCCTTCTCGCCGTCCGCGAAGGCGAAATCCTCGACCAGGGTCAGCGTGCGACCATCCCATGCCCCCTCGATGACGACGTCGAAGCGTCGCTGCGAGCCGGTCCAGGAATTGATGAAGACGCCCTGCCCGACCGACCGGCCGGGAAAGAAGGCTTGGAGGACCAGTGGCTGGGCCGCCGGCTGGACAGACAGCTCCGGCGGAGAAGCGCAGGCGCCCACCAGCGACGCCAGCAGGCCGAGGGAAAGCAGGGGATGCCGAGGAAAGGTCGTAGACATGGCCCTTGTACGCCGTCTCGATGGCTTGGATCACCCCTTGTCGGGAGGTTGGGTGCCGCGCAGACTTCCTCCAACGATCGGGAGGAAACGAATGCGCATTACCCGCCGCTCCGCGGTCGCGGGGCTCGTGGCCCTGCCGGCCTTCGGCGCCGCCGCCCAGCAGTTCCCCGCCAAGCCTCTGACCCTGGTCGTGCCCTTCCCGGCCGGCGGTCCTGCCGACACGTTCGGGCGACCGCTCGCCAAGGGCATGGGCGAGCGCCTGGGCCAGGGCGTCGTCGTCGAGAACAAGAGCGGCGCGGCCGGCGTCACCGGCATCGATTTCGTGGCAAAGGCCTCGACCGATCCGCATGTGCTGGGACTGATGAGCGCCAGCGCCGGCGCGATCATGCAGAGCCTGATGCCCAAGATGCCCTACGATGCGGCAAAGGACATCGCCCCCCTCACGCTGGTCGTTCGCGTGCAGGAAGTGCTGGTGGTGAGCGCCAAGCTCGGCATCACCGACTTCAAGGCGTTCGTGGCCTACGCCAAGGCCAATCCCGGCAAGCTGACCTACGGCTCGGCCGGCACCGGCGGCATCACCCATCTCGCCACCGAGCTGCTGAAGCGCGAGGCCGGCATCGACCTGCTGCACGTGCCCTATCGAGGGGCGGCGCCCGCGACCAACGACCTGATCGCGGGAACCGTGAACTGCGCCCTGCTCGACGTGCCGGTGCTGCTGCCGCACATCCGCTCCGGCGCGGTGAAGGCGCTGGCCGTCAGCTCCGACACCAGAGCGCTGCTGCTGCCGGACGTACCGACAATGGCCGAGCTCGGCCTGCCCAAGGTGAACTCCGACAACTGGTACGCGCTGGTGGCGCCGGGCGAAGCGCCGATGGCCGCACGGCAGAAGATTTTCGAGGCCGCGGCTGCCACCCTGAAGTCGAAAGAGGTGATCGACGGCTATGCCGCGGTCGGCGGCGTGGCAGCACCCACCAGCTCTGCCGAGCTGGCGGCGTTCCTGAGGACCGAGGTCGCGAAGTGGGCCGAGGTGATCAAGGCCGCCAATGTGAAGCTCGAGTAGCGCCCCGTGTCCTTTCCGATCGAGCGCGGGCCCATCGAACGAGGGTTGGCGAAGACCTTCGCCGGGCATATACACTGGCGG
>CAYRBQ010000522.1:0-3328 GCA_964422305.1 uncultured Reyranella sp.
CGCCTCGCCTTCGGCGAGAAGCTCGCGGAAGCCGCCGCCCGTCGCGATCCGGCGAATGCCGCCGCGCTCGGTGAGCGGGTGCGCGGCTGGGTGCGGCGCAACCCGATGCTGATCGCCGTCGGCGCGATCGTGAAGCCCGGCAACATCCCCGAGGTCGAGCAGACCCTCGCAGCCGGCGCGGCGGCGATGAACATGCTGAACGCCATCCACCTGCTGGGCTACGGCGGCATGTGGGTGACCGGCGCCAACACCTACGATGCGAACGTGAACGCACTGCTGGGCTTCGAGGCGCCGTCGCGGCTCGTGGGCTTCGTCTCGGTCGGCACGCCCGTCTCGGCGGCGGCGCCCATGGCACGGCCCGACCGCTCGGCACACGTCGCCGAGTGGACGCCTTAGAGCGTCACCAGAACTTCCACCACTGTTTCTGCGCCGCGGCGTTCTGCTGCGGCGGCGGCGGAAAGGCCGGCGGCGCGGGATTGTCCTGCTTCAGCCCGCCGATCGGCGTGGGTGCCGGCAGGTCCTCCTGGCGCCAGCCACCGCCCAGCGCCTTGACGAGATTGGCGCTGGCCACCATGCGGTTGAGGCGGATGGTGAGCAGGGTCTGCTCCGCGGCGAGCGCGGCAGCCTGCGTCTGCACCACGGTCGTGTAGGGCACGGTGCCGACACGATACTGGTTGAGCGAGAGGCGCTCGGCTTCGCGCGCGGCGGCGACGGCGGCGCGCTGTACCTGCTCCTGCTGCACGAGGATGCGCTGCTGCGCCAGCGCGTCCTCGACCTGCTGGAACGCCGTCAGCACGGTCTGGCGATAGGTGGCGACGGTGGCGTCGTAGTTGGCGCGCGCACCCTCGACCTGCGCCTTCACGGCGCCACCGTCGAGGAACGTGCCGGCGAGCTGCGGCCCGACCGACCAGGTGGCGTTGGCGATCTGCAGCAGCGAGCCGATGCCGCCGCTCAGGAAGCCGATGGTGGCCCCCAGCGAGATCTGCGGATAGTAGGCGCCCATGGCGACGCCGATCTGCGCGTTGGCCGACGCCATCGAGCGCTCGGCCGAGGCGATGTCGGGCCGCCGCTCGAGCAGGCTCGACGGGACGCCGGCCTCGACGCCCGGGATGGTGATCTGCGTACGCTCCGGCTCGATCGTGACCTCGGACGGCGCCTTGCCCATCAGGAGCGCGATCGCGTGCTCCAGCAGCGCGCGATTGATGCCCTCGTTCACGAGCTGGGCACGCGTCTGCTCGTACTGCGTCTGGGCCTGCACAAGGTCGACGCGGCTCACGATGCCGGCATCGACCTGGTTCTGGGCGATCTGCATCGAGCGCGCGTAGGCCGCGACCGTGGCCTCGTAGAGCCGCTTGCGGTCGTCGGAGATGCGCAGCCCGAAATAGTTGGTCGCGAGGTCGGCCTGGGCGGAGAGCCGGGCATTGGCGAGATCGGCGTCGCTCGCCTGCGCGGCGGCCGAGTCGGCCTCGATCTGCCGGCGCAGGTTGCCCCAGATGTCGATCTCCCAGGTGAAGGTTGCGCCGGTCGTGTACTGGCCCTGCGAGGAGTCGGAGCGGACGATGGTGGACGTGGTGCCGCTCGTGCCGCGCTGGCCGCCGGTGCCGGTCTGCGCCGCGCCGCCGGTGCCGGTGATGGTGGGGAACAGGGCCGCCGTGTCCTGGCGGACCAGCGCGCGGGCGCGGCGGTAGTTGGCCTCGTAGAACTTGAGGTTCTGGTTGGAGATGTTGACCTGCGCCGCGAGGCGATCGAGCGTCGGGTCGCCGTAGACCTGCCACCAGCGGCCGCGGTCTGCATTGTCGCGCGGATCGGCGGGACGGAACGTGGCGGCGATGCCGCTGACGGGTGCCGCCTCCTTGTATTCGGGCGCCGGCGGATTTGCCGGTGGTGCGCGCTGATAATCGGGCCCGACGAGACAGCCCGACAGCGACAAGACAAACGGGAACAACACAACTGTACGCTTCATGCCGTGGCCCCTGCACCGCCGCTGCCCATCGCGCGTGCGATGCGGCTCGGGCGGTCGCGGTCGCGCCGGCGGAAGCGGTCGAGGTAGAGATAGATCACCGGCGTGGTGTAGAGCGTGAGGACCTGGCTCACGACCAGGCCGCCGATGATGGAGATGCCGAGCGGACGGCGGAGCTCCGCCCCGTCGCCGTAGCCAAGCGCGAGCGGCAGGGCGCCGAGGATCGCCGCCATCGTCGTCATCAGGATCGGCCGGAAGCGCAGCAGGGCGGCCTGGTGGATCGCGACGGAGGGATCGAGCCCTTCGTTGCGCTCACGGTCCAGCGCCACGTCGATCATCATGATGGCGTTCTTCTTCACGATGCCGATCAGCAGCAGCACGCCGATCATGGCGATGATGCTGAACTCCACCTTCGAGAACTGCAGCGCCAACAATGCGCCGATACCGGCCGACGGAAGGGTCGAGAGGATCGTGATCGGGTGGATATAGCTCTCGTAGAGGATGCCCAGCACGATGTAGACGGCGGCGAGCGCCGCCAGCACCAGCAGGAGCTGGTTGTTGAGCGACTGCTGGAAGGCGCGGGCCGTTCCCTGGAAGGAGCCGTGCAGGGTCGACGGCACGCCGATCTCGCGCATCGTGTCGTTCACATACTGCACAGCGTCGCTCAGCGTCCTGCCCGGCGCCAGGTTGAACGACACGGTGCTGGCCACGAACATGCTCTGGTGGTTCACGGCCAGCGGCGTCGTGCCATACTCCCAGCGCGTCACCGCCGACAGCGGCACCAGCTTCTCGGGCGTCGTGCTGACGGCGGCGCCGGTCGAGGCCGAGCCGCGGCCGCTGACGGCGATCTGGTTGGTCCTGAGGTTGCGCACCGCCTGCGCCGGATCGACGACCGTCGATCCGGCCGACTGCGTCCGGCTCGGCGACGCCGTCACCGCGCCCGCGATGCCGCCGGTCGTCTGCGTACCGCTCAGCGCCCCGCCCGACGTGCTGACGTAGATCTCCTTCAGCGACTCCGGGTTCGCCCACCAGTCCGGCGCGACCTCCATGACCACGTGATACTGGTTGAGCGCGTTGTAGATGGTCGACACCTGGCGCTGGCCGAACGCGTCGTAGAGCGTGGCCGAGATGTTGCGCGTGGAGACGCCGAGGCGGCTGGCCGCGTCGCGGTCGATTGTGAGGTTGACCTGCAGCCCGCGCTGCTGCTGGTCGGAATCGACGTCGGTGATGACCGACGTGTCGCGCTGGAGCGCCTCCGTGAGCTTCGGGCCCCAGGCATAGAGCTCGGGCAGCGAATCGGCCTGCAGGGTGAACTGGTACTGCGCGTTGCCTTGCCGGCCGCCCACACGAATGTCCTGCACCGCCTGC
>CAYRBQ010000523.1:0-3324 GCA_964422305.1 uncultured Reyranella sp.
CAGGTAGTCCGACATCTGCTCGGCGACCTGCAGCGCCACGTTCTCCTGCGCCTCGACCGTCGAGGCGCCGAGATGCGGCGTGCAGACGAGGTTCGGCGCGCCGAACAGCACGTTGGTCTTGGCCGGCTCCTCGACGAAGACGTCGAAGCCCGCGCCCGCGATGTGGCCGGAGACCAGAAGGTCGCGCACGGCCAGCTCGTCGACCAGCCCGCCGCGGGCGCAGTTGACGATGCGCACGCCCTTCTTGGTCTTCATCAGGTTGGCGCGGCTGAGGATGTTCCTGGTCTGCTCGGTGAGCGGCGTGTGGACCGTGATGAAGTCGGCCCGCGCCAGCACCTGGTCGAGCGTCGCCTTCTCTACGCCGAGCTCGGCGGCGCGCTGGTCGCTCAGGAACGGATCGTAGGCCACGACGCGCATCTTGAGGCCGATGGCGCGCTCGGCGACGATCGAGCCGATGTTGCCGCAGCCGATCAGGCCCAGCGTCTTGAAGCTGAGCTCGGTGCCCATGAAGCGGTTCTTCTCCCACTTCCCGGCCTGCGTCGAGGTGTTGGCGTCCGGGACCTGGCGGGCGACCGCGAACATGAGCGCGATCGCGTGCTCGGCCGTGGTGATGGCGTTGCCGAACGGCGTGTTCATCACCACGACGCCGTGCGCGGTCGCGGCCTTGATGTCGACGTTGTCGACGCCGATGCCGGCGCGGCCCACGACCTTGAGCTTCTTGGCCTCGGCCAGCACCTCGGCCGTGACCTTGGTCGCGGACCGGATCGCCAGGCCCTCGTAGTTGCCCACGATGGCCCGCAGCTCGGCGGGCTTCAGCCCGGGCTTGAAGTCGACGTCGCAGCCGCGCTCCGAGAAGATCTCGACGGCGCGCGGGCTGAGCTCGTCGGAAATAAGAACCTTAGGCTTTGCCATGTTCGGCCTCGATCTCTGAATAGGCCCAGTCGAGCCAGGGCAGCAGGGCTTCCAGGTCGGACCGCTCGACGGTGGCGCCGCACCAGATGCGCAGGCCCGGCGGCGCGTCGCGGTAGGAACCGACGTCGTAGCCCGCCTTCTCGGTCTCGAGCAGGTCGGCCATCTTCTTCGCAGCGGCGGCCTGCTTGTCGGCGGGCAGCTTTGTGAACACCAGGCACACCGACGTGTTGGAGCGGATCGCCTTGTCCTTGGCGAGGAAGTCGATCCAGTCGCGCTCGGCCACGAACTTCTCGAGCACGCCGAGATTGGCCTCGGAGCGCGCCATCAGGCCCTTCAGGCCGCCGACGCTCTCGCCCCACTTCAGGCCGTCGATCGCATCCTCGACGCAGAGGAGCGACGGCGTGTTGATCGTGTCGCCCTTGAAGATCGCCTCGGAGAACTTGCCGCCCGAGGTGAGGCGGAAGATCTTGGGCATCGGCCACGGCGGCGAATAGCTTTCGAGCCGCTGGATGGCGCGCGGGCTCAGCACCAGCATGCCGTGCGCGCCCTCGCCGCCCATCACCTTCTGCCACGACCAGGTCACGACATCGAGCTTAGGCCACGGCAGGTCCATGGCGAACACGGCGGAGGTGGCGTCGCAGATCGCCAGGCCTTCGCGGTCATCGGCAATCCAGTCGCCGTTCGGCACCTTGGCGCCCGAGGTGGTGCCGTTCCAGGTGAAGACCACGTCGTGCGTCCAGTCGACCGCCTTGAGGTCGGCGATCTGGCCGTACGGCGCCTTCAGCGTGCGGGTGTCCTTGAGCTTGAGCTGCTTCACCACGTCGGTGACCCAGCCTTCGCCGAAGCTTTCCCAGGTCAGCATGTCGACGGGCCGCGCGCCGAGCAGCGACCACAGCGCCATCTCGACCGCGCCGGTGTCGGACGCGGGCACGATGGCGATGCGATGGTCGGCGGGAATGCCCAGGATCGCACGCGTGCGGTCGACCGCTTCGACAATCTTCTTCTTGCCGAGCTTGGATCGATGGGACCGCCCCGTGGCGGCATCTTTGAGGACTTCCGGTGTCCAGCCCGGACGCTTTGCACAAGGTCCCGAAGAAAAATCGGGACGTGCCGGACGCATGTTCGGCTTCGTCATAAAACCTCTCCCTTACAGAAGAGCTGCACTCCGGTGGGGGAGCGTGGCCCGCGGCCGATATACGGGCCAAGGCCCTCGGCGTCAATGTGGAGCGATTGTCGCGGGCTGCGTGCAGCAGATCAGCGGCGGCTGAGCTCGTAGTAGGACCCGGCCATGGGATCGTCGAACACCGGCTTGGCGCTGAAATTGTCGTGGAGCATCCGGTAGATGGCATCGGCACGTCCCGCTCCTGCGACGCTGCCGAGATAGCCCGCGAGCGTGTCGGGACTCCAGCTCCAGACGTCGGAGGCGACGACGCGGTACCCGCGATCCAGCGCCATGTCGATGTCGCGCTTGATCGACTGCGCGTGCTCCTCCGCCGTCCAGCCCGGACGGCGGATCGCGCCGGCGTTCACGGCGATCCATTTGAACTTCGGTTCGGCCGCCGGCGCTGGCGGCAGCGCGAACCGGTTGTCGATGTCCCAGTGCCGGCTCCACAGCGCGTACTGCCAGGTCTGGATCGGCTCGAAGCCCCAGTAGAGGAACACCGTCGAGTCCGGCGGGAAGCGCTTCTCGAGCGCCGCACTCGCCGCGAGCCAACGCGTGTCGTCGCCGCGCCAGCGCGCCAGCGCCGACACGTTCCACAGGAGCGGCGCCAGCGAGAACAGCGTGAGCGCCACGGCGACCGTGCGGCCTCGCGGCAACAGCGCACCTAGCAGCAGCGCCCAGGCCACGAACAGCCAGGCCATCACGTTGACCTGCATCTGCGGGTCCTGCGGCTGCGCATAGGTGTTCAGCACCTGCCCTGCCCCGAGCGTACCCAGGAACACCACGGCCACCACCTGCAGCCGTGCCTCGTGACGGCGCGACCAGAGCAGCACGACGCAGAGCACGAAAATCGCGGCCTGCAGCAGGATCGAGAGGGAGAGCGGCAGCAGCGCCGCCCTGGCCGAACGCGGATCGACGTAGCCGCCGACCAGGAGCAGGTAGTTGCCGATGCCCGACAGCATCATCCAGGCCTTGTCCCTGACGACGCCCGCCCAGCCGGTCGCGGTCCCTTTGCCGGTCCACAGGATGTCGTGCAGGCCGATCGCACCGTTATGGCCCTCCCAGGCGAGCTGGACGATGCCGGACACGGCGAGGATCGAGACGATGAGGACCGCGACGTGCCCGATCCGGCGCTTCAAGGGCTCGCGCGCGATCAGCAGCGCCAGCAGCAGCGCCGGCAGGGTCGGAAACATCAGCCGCCACTCGATCAGCCAGCCCAGCGTGAACACCGCACCGACGGTCGCGACCCT
>CAYRBQ010000524.1:0-3321 GCA_964422305.1 uncultured Reyranella sp.
GCAGGAGGCGCTTGTCCTGCGCGATGTAGGGGATGATGTCGCGCTGGTCCCAGGCATGATTGCCGGTGGTGATGCAGTCGACACCGGCCTCGTGCAGCTCGGCGCAGATCTTGGCGGTGATGCCGAAGCCCGCCGCGGCGTTCTCGCCGTTCACCACCACGAAATCGAGCCCGAGCTCACGGCGCAGGCGCGGCACTTCCTTGATCACGGCATCGCGGCCGGCGCGGCCCACGATGTCGCCGCAGAACATGACCTTCATGAGCTAGACAAAGGCGCAAGCACGCTTGTCGGTCAACAACCAATCGAGCCGCTGGTCGTCCGGCCCGCGCGGCACGTCGGGCACGAGTTGCGCGTCGAAGCCCACGCCCATGGCGGTGATGCGTCGGCGCTTGCGCAGCAGCGCCAGCGTCCGGTCGTAGAAGCCGCCGCCGTAGCCCAGCCGCCAGCCGTCGGCATCGCAGGCGAGCAGCGGCACGATCAGCGCGTCGGGCTCGATCGCCTCGCGGCGAGCCGACGGCTGCAAGGTGCCGAACACACCGGCCTCGAGCGGATCGCCCGGCCGCCAGGCACGGAACAGCAGCGGCAGGCCCTTTCCCTGCACCACCGGCAGGGCGAGCTGGCACCCCTGGTTGTGGAACTCGAACATCAGGGGCCGGATGTCGATCTCGTCCTTGATGGGCCAGAAGCCCGAGACGGTGCACGGTGTCTCGATCGGCTGCTCGTTGCGCAGCATGCCCAGCAGCCCGTCGGACGCAGCCCGGCGCTCGGCATCGCCGAGAGCCTGCCGCCACGCCAGCATGGCGCTGCGTAGGGTCCGCTTGTCGTCGATCAGGGTCATGCGGGGAGAAGCAAGGTGGGGCGGCTCCACGATGGGCCGTGGCTCGTAGAACCTCCAAGGCCTGCAAAAGCAGGTGGGCGTCGTGTAGCCGAGACCAGGGTCAAGGCCAGGAACAACTCCCAGGAGTTCTTATTGGCCCCGGGGTTTTAAGCGAACCACGCACCGCGCAGAAATCCGCCCCACATCCAATCTAGGCACTCGGGGCGGCCGCTGCAATGTGACGGGACCACAGTATCTAGGCCGCGCCGCTCACCTTTTTCTGCATCTTGTCGACACGCGCCGTGATCAGGTCCTCAAGCGCCGACGCCAGCGTCTCGGCGCTGTCGGTGGCGCTGGCCCGCGCCGTCTCCGCCGCCTTGGCGATGCCACGCGCCTCTCGGCTCTCCTCGGCCAGCAGCAGCGAGGCGAACACCAGCAGCTTCACTTCCGGCGCGCCGGGAAGCTGCAGGCGAAGCTCACTCACCTTTTCGTCGACATAGGCGGCCAGTTCCTGGACCCGCGCTTCCTCGCCTTCGCCACAGGCGAGCTCATAGGTACGATTGGCGATCTGAATCGAAACCTGCGGCATTGTCCGCTTCTCCTGTTATTGCGCCTTATCCGGCGTTTGAGGGGAAGCACACTGTGCCACGTTGCGGGCGTCTTCGCACCCCGCGAGCTGGGAGTAACCGGAAGTTTCGCTACTGCTGGCCCGGTTACTGCTGATCTGCGGCGAGCAGCGAGCGGATGTATTCCATAGCGCGTTCGAGGCGGCCTTCGACCTCCATCGCCACCTTCTTGAGCTCGTCGTGCTGGCGCTCGAGCTTCTCGAGACGGGCGGCAAGTTCCTCTGCGCGGGCCTGCTCGGCGCGCAGCCGCTCGTCGACCATCGATTCGAGGCGGGTCAGCGCGCTGTCGACGCGGTCCTTTGCACTGGCTGCCTTGGACATCGCTACCCCGCCAGCGGATCGCCGTCGGTCGCCCTCGCCCGGCTGCATCTGCTCCATCGCTGAAGGATAAGTGGAGCGCCTGTTAGTGGTCAACATCTGGGCTCCGAAGGCCAGAGAACATCGCTAGATGTTGGCCTCCCATGAGGTTTTGCGCATTGACGCGCCATAGGGTGGTCGGCATGTTGCGCGCCATTCGAAAAAGCATACGGCGCACCAACAAAATGACCGAACAGACCGCCGCCTCGCGCGACATGGCGAACGCCATCAGGGCCCTGGCCATGGACGCCGTGCAGCAGGCGGACTCCGGTCATCCCGGCATGCCGATGGGCATGGCAGACGTCGCCACGGTCCTCTTCTCCAAGTTCCTGAAGTTCGACGCCTCGGAGCCCAACTGGCCCGACCGCGATCGCTTCATCCTGTCGGCCGGCCACGGCTCGATGCTGCTCTACTCGCTGCTGCATCTCACCGGCTACGCCGACATGACGCTCGACGAGCTGAAGAAGTTCCGCCAACTCGGCGCGAAGACCGCGGGCCACCCCGAGTATGGCCATGCGAGCGGCATCGAGACGACCACCGGCCCGCTCGGCCAGGGCCTCGGAAACTCGGTGGGCTTCGCGCTCGCCGAACGCCTGATGGCCGAGCGCTTCGGCAAGGACATCGTCGATCACTTCACCTATGTGATCGCCGGCGACGGCTGCCTGATGGAAGGCGTCGGCCAGGAAGCCATCACGCTCGCGGGCCATCTCGGCCTCGGCCGGCTGATCGTGCTGTTCGACGACAACGGCATCTCGATCGACGGACCGACCTCGCTCTCGACCTCGGAAGATCACAAGAAGCGCTTCGCCGCGGCCGGCTGGCACGTGCTCGCCGTCGACGGCCACGATCCCGAGGCCGTCGCGCGCGCGATCCGCAAGGCGCAGAAGGTCACCGACAAGCCCTCGCTGATCGCCTGCAAGACCGTCATCGGCTACGGCGCGCCGACCAAGGCCGGCACCGCCGCCACGCACGGCTCGCCGCTCGGCAAGGACGAGGTCGCGGGCGCCCGCGCCAGGCTCGGCTGGAACCACGGCCCGTTCGACATTCCCGAGGCGATCTTCAGCGCCTGGCGCAAAGTCGGCGCGCGCGGCAAGTCGGCCCGCCGCAAGTGGACCAAGCGCCATGCCGCGATGGCGCCCGAGGATCGCGCCGAGTTCGATCGCCGCATCAAGGGCGACATCCCGCCCGCGGTCGGCGAGGCGATCGCCGCCTTCAAGGCCAAGATCGCCGCCGAGAAGCCCGCCTGGGCGACGCGCAAGTCGAGCCAGGAGGCGCTCGAGGTCATCAACCCGGTGCTGCCCGACACGATCGGCGGCTCGGCCGATCTCACCGGCTCGAACAACACCAAGACCGCCACCCTGAAGGGCGCCTCGCGCGCCGACACGGCCGGCCGCTACGTCTACTACGGCATCCGCGAGCACGCGATGGCGGCGGCGATGAACGGCATGGCGCTGCACGGTGGCGTCATCCCCTACGGCGGCACCTTCATGGTGTTCACCGACTACTGCCGTCCCTCGATCC
>CAYRBQ010000525.1:0-3318 GCA_964422305.1 uncultured Reyranella sp.
GGAAGCGGCCTTCGAGGCGCTTGCCCAGGGTCTCGCCCTTGATGCCGCCGGGATGGCCGGTGTGCCAGTAGAAGACCTCGCGCTCGGCCTTGCGGCCGGTCAGACGGACCTTCTCGGCGTTGATGACGACGACGTTGTCGCCGCAATCGATGTGCGGGGTGAAAGTCGGCTTGTGCTTGCCGCGCAGGCGCATGGCGATGATCGAGGCGAGGCGTCCGAGGACGAGACCGTCGGCGTCGATCAGCACCCACTTCTTCTGCACGTCGGCAGTCTTGAGACTGCTGGTTCGGTTGCTAAGGGTATGCATGGCTCTTTCTTCCAATGAGCGGGCGCTTATGAAGAACGAGCCGGCGACTGTCAAATCGTCCCGAATAGACAAACAATATCAATGACTTGAATTCGCGGTATTATTTTACCTCCGCATTATTGCTTGGGCGGTATGGCATAAGTCACCGTGGCGTGTGCCACCGGATCAGGCTTGCCGTTGCTCCAGATGGTGAAGTCCCCGACCGCCAGGGTCTTGCCCAGCTTCAGCAGGCGTCCCTCCCCGATCAGGTCTGCAGGCTCGGGCTTCCTCATGAAGTTGATGTTGAGGTTGGTGGTGACGGCGAGCGCCACCGGCCCGAGCTGTCCCAGGATAAGAAGGTAGAAGCCGCAATCGACCAGCCACATCAGGGTCGGCCCCGAGATCGTGCCGCCGGGCCTCAGGTGCCGCTCGTGGGTCGGCAGCCGGAGCCGGATGGTCTTGTCGTCGAGATGCTCGATCGCCAGGCCGAGATGTCCGGACTGCGGGAAGTGCTCCTCGAGAAACTTCAGCAGGTCGGCGGGCGACATCACCGGCATGACGCCCCTCTTCTCTTCCCATAGACTGTCGCCATGTCCGCCGTCCCCAACGAGCCCGTGCTGCTGCGCCGCGACGAGGGCCGCGTCGCCATCCTGACGCTCAACCGTCCGCACGCCATGAACGCTCTCTCGGGCGAGCTTATAGACGCCCTGCAGGCGGAATTCGACAGGCTGGCGAAGGATCGCTCCATCCGCTGCGTCATCATCGAGGGCGCCGGCGACCGCGCCTTCTCGACCGGCCACGACCTGCGCGAGGTCGCCTCGACGCGTGACTACGCCTTCCATCATTCGCTCCTGACACGCTGCTCCGCGATGATGCTGTCGATCGGCCGCCTGCCGCAGCCCGTCATCGCCAAGGTGAAGTCGGTCGCGACCGCCGCCGGCTGCCAGCTCGTCGCCGCCTGCGACCTCGCCGTGGCGTCGGACAAGGCGACCTTCGCCACGTCCGGCATCAACAACGGCCTCTTCTGCGGCACGCCCTCGGTGTCGGTCGGGCGCAACATCGGATCCAAGCGCGCCCTCGACATGCTGTTCACCGGCCAGTTCGTCGACGCCGCGACCGCGCTGCGCGACGGGCTGGTGAGCCGCGTGGTGCCGCCGGCCGATCTCGACCGCGAGACCCTGGCGCTCGCGACCCATATCGCTGCGCAGCCTCCCGAGCAGATCGCGTCGGGCAAAACGATGTTTCGCAAGCACATGGAGATGAACGTCGAGCAGGCCTACGCCTACGCCACCGACTTCATGGCCGGCGCCATCCAGCGCGAGGACGCGCAGGCCGGCATCGACGCCTTCGTGAACAAGAAGCCGAAGCCCGAGTGGAAGGGCAGATAGCCCGATCATATTGACGGGTCGGGATGCGCGCCCCTTAACTTCCGCCACGAACGAAGAACGTAGCGGGAGGATGCTCATGTCGAAGACGAAATTGACCCGACGCGCGGTCGTCGCCTCGGCGATGGCGGGTGTCGCAGCGGCTGCAACACCGGCACGTGCGCAGGACCTCCAGCAAGGCAAGCCGATCACCATCGTCGCCCCGTTCGGCCCCGGCACGACCAACGACATCATCGCCCGCCTGCTCGCCCAGGACATGACGGTCACGCTGAACCAGAGCGTCATCGTCGAGAACCGGCCCGGCGCCACCGGCAACATCGGCGCCGACTACGTCGCGAAGTCGCGGCCCGACGGCCACACGCTGGTGATCGCCTCGCTCAGCAACATCATCAATCAAGCCACCGGCAACGCCACGGCCAACCTGATCGCCGACTTCACGCCCGTCGGCTTCGCCGGCGGCGTGCTCTACGCGATGATGGTGCCCAACGAGCTGCCAGCCAAGAATGTCGCCGAGCTGGTCGAGCTCGCCCGGAAGGAACCCGGCAAGCTCAACTTCTCGGGCTTCGTCGGCGGCGTGCCGCAGTTCCTCGGCGAGATGCTCAATCGCGCGGCGAAGATCAACACCGTGATGGTGCCTTACAAGAGCACGACCGACGCGCTGCCCGATTTGCTCACCAACCGCATCCAGATGTGGTTCACGCCCGTCGCGTCGGCGGTGCCGGTCTACAACAGCAAGCAGGCCCGCATGCTCGCCGTCACCGGCGAGAAGCGAACGGCGATCCTGCCGGATATCCCCACCTTCAAGGAGCTCGGCTATCCCGACATGGTCGCCGAGGTCTCCTTCTACCTATTGGCGCCCAAGGGCACGCCGCAGCCCATCGTCGACAAGCTCTACCGTGCCGCCGACAAGGGCCTGCAGAATCCGAAAACGCTGGAATCGTTTCGCGTGCAGGGCATCGAGGACAAGCGCGGCGGCCCCACCGAGCTCGGCGCCTATCTCGCCGGCGAGCTCAAGCGCTGGGGCGAGATCGTCAAGCTCTCGGCGCCGGCAAAGTAGTCAGCGTTCGAACACCAGGCAGGTCGTCGTGCCATGAACGAGCAGACGTCCCTGCGCGTCTGTGATGCGGCCTTCGGCCGTGCCGACGCGCCGGCCGCTGGTCAGCACGATGCCTTCGGCGCGGATCGGTCCGGTCGCAGGCGTGATCGGCCGCGCGAAGGAGATCTTGAACTCGAGAGTCGTCTGGGCGAGGCCTTTCGGCAGGGTCGTCATCACGGAAAGCCCCATGCAGCTATCGAGCAGCGTGGCCGAGAAGCCGCCATGCACCGTGCCGGCCGGATTGAGCAGCGTGTCGTTCGGCGTGGCGGCAACGACGACGCGCCCCTTCTCTGCCTCGACGACGTCGTAGCCCAGGGTGCGCGCGATGGTGTTGAGCGGCAGCGCGCCGCTCGCCAGACCCTGCACGAACTCCAGGCCGGACATTTCCTTCAGACGCTCGGCGTCGACAGTCCCGTAGCTTTTGGTCATGGGCCGTCAACCTGCCAGAACCGACGCGATGCTGCTCGCGGGATTCGGACCCGGTCGGCCGGCGCCTACTGGCGCCAGTCCGTCCCCTTGCCCTCGATCTGGCGGAGGGCGGCCTTCCAATA
>CAYRBQ010000526.1:0-963 GCA_964422305.1 uncultured Reyranella sp.
GCATCGGCATGGCGTGCGTGCTTTTCTTCCTGGTGCTAGGCTTCGCGCTGCTCTGGAGCGTTCGCGAGGAGCGCGCCCAGGCCTGAGGGAGGCGACCATGATCACCGCCATCGTGAACTTCCATCTGCCCGACGGCATCGACGCGAAGAAGGCCGCCGAGCTGTTCAAGGGCTCGGCGCCCAAGTATCGCGGCATGAAGGGTTTGGTCCGCAAGTACTATCTCTTCGACGGCGAGAAACGGATCGGCGGCGGCGTCTATCTCTGGAAGACGAAGGAAGAGGCGGACGCGGTCTACACGCCGCAATGGCGTGCCTACATCGCGGAGCGCTATGGTGCTCCACCGGACATTCGCTATTTCGAGACCGCCGTCGTCGTCGATAACGAGACCGACAGCATCACGGCCGACGCCGCGTAGGCGGACTCAGCCCTTCCGAGCCGCCTGGATCTTGGCGACGTCGATCTTCTTCATGTCCATCATCGCCTCGAAGGCGCGCCTGGCCTCGTCGCCGCCGGCGGCCAGCGCGTCGGTCAGCGCGCGGGGCGTGATCTGCCAGCTCAGACCCCACTTGTCCTTGCACCAGCCGCAGGCGCTCTCCTGGCCGCCGTTGCCGACGATGGCGTTCCAGTAGCGGTCGGTCTCTTCCTGGTCGTCGGTCGCAATCTGGAACGAGAAGGCCTCGGTCTGCTTGAACGCGGTGCCGCCGTTGAGGCCGAGGCAGGGGATGCCGAACACCGTGAACTGGACGGTGAGCACGTCGCCCATCTTGCCCGACGGATAGTCGCTGGGCGCCTTGTGCACGGCCGTCACCTTGCTGTCGGGAAAGGTGGCCGCGTAGAAGCGCGCCGCGGCCTCGGCGTCTTTGTCGTACCACAGGCAGATCGTGTTCTTGGGCGTCGGCATTGTGTGTCCCTTCTCTCGAGAATTCTCCTCCCCCGTCTGCCGGGGGAGGTGGCCCGTCATAC
>CAYRBQ010000526.1:973-3304 GCA_964422305.1 uncultured Reyranella sp.
CATGAACCCCATCGCCCACGTAAGACGAGGGCACTGCCCCTTTGCGGACTCCGCAAAGGGGAAGCGAATGAACATGAACGCTACGCGTCGAGGATCGGCGCGAAGCCGCCGTAGATCAGGCGCTTGCCGTCGAACGGCATCTGCTGATCCTTCATGCGCGGATCTTCCATCATCTTCTTCCAGCCGTCGTCGCGCACGGCCTTGGAGGGCCACTCGACCCAGGAATAGACGATCTTCTCGTCGGCGTTGGCCTTCACCGCGCCCTTGTAGTCGGTGACCTTGCCGTCCGGCACGTCCTCGCCCCAGGTCTCCACGACGCGAACCGCGCCGAACTCCTTGAACATCGCCGCGGCCTTCGTCGCCATCTTGAGGTAGGCCTCCTTGTTGGCTGCCGGCACCGGCGCCACGAAGCCGTCGACATAGCCGGTCTTCTTGCCCCCGGCCTTCTCGTCGAGGATGGGCGCGAAGCCGCCGATGATCATGCGCTTGCCGTCGAACGGCATGGGGCCCATGTCCTTCATGCGCGGGTCTTCCATCATCTTCTTGCCGGCCGCATCGCAGACCGCCTTGCTGGGGAACTCCAGCCACGAGAACACCACGACCTCGCCGGCCTCGGCCTTCACCGCGCCCTTGAAGTCGGTGACCTTGCCGTCGGGCACGTCGTCGCCCCAGGCCTCGACCTGGCGCGTCGCCCCCAGCCCCTTGATGATCGTCGAGAAGTCGGCGGCCATCTTCACGTAGGCATCCTTCTTGTCGGCCGGCACCGGCACGACGAATCCTTGCACATAGGCCATGAGAGTTCCTCCTTGGCTGGACTTGACGGAAAGGGTTGATATCAACACAATTCCGGCATGTCAAAGCATTTAACCGTTCGGTTTGATACAACGCAACAGGTGCACGACAGTTGCCTTTGCTTTGCCGCGCAACGCACCGCGCGGGTCCTGGCGCGTCATTTCGACGAGATGTTCCGGCCGCTCGGCATCACCAACGGCCAGTTCTCGCTGCTGATGTCCCTCAACCGGCCGCAGCCGCCGTCGATCGGTGCGGTCGCGCGCCTGCTGGCGATGGATCGCACGACGCTGACCGCCGCGCTGAAGCCGCTGGAGCGCGACGGTCTCCTGGAGATCAAGGTCGATCCGGCCGACCGGCGAAGCCGGCGTCTCGTGCTCACGGCGGCGGGCCATCGCCTTCTCCGCGCGGCGCTGCCCATCTGGAAGCGCGAGCATGCGAGAGTCGAGAAACTGGTCGACGATGTTGACGCATTGCGGGTCGGATTGAGGGCGCTGGCATGATCGCCCCGCCCATGATTGCGCGCTGCGCGTGCGGCCAGGTCGAGTACGAGGTGACCGGCGCCCCCATTCTCGGCGTCGCCTGCTATTGCGACGACTGCCGGGAAGGCGCGCGTCGCATCGAGGCGTTGCCCGGCGCGCCGGTGCGCGATCCCGACGGCGGCGTCTCCTACATCCTCGTCCGCAAGGATCGGATCCATTGCACCAAAGGCGGCGGGCTGTTGCAGGGCCACAAGCTCAAGCCGAGAACCAACACGAACCGCGTGGTCGCGACCTGCTGCAATTCGGCGATGGCCATGACCTTCGACGATTCGAGGCACTGGGTGCCGGTCTATCGCAGCCGCCTCGAGGGCGCGCCGCGCGTCGAGATGCGCATCTGCACCAAGTTCGCGCCCGACCCGACGGCGATCCCGCGTGACGTGCCGGCCTATCCAGGCTTCTCGGTCCGGTTCATCTGGAAGCTGCTGGGCGCCCGCTTCGCCATGGCGCTCGGCCGCTAGGGCAAGAGGAGAATCGATGGCGACGTCACTTTACGACCTCAGCGTGCCGACCTTTCTGCAGACTATGCGGGCGATGGCCGGTTTCCTCGACCGGACGACCGCGCATTGCTCGGAGACGGGCGCGGATCCCGACGACTTCGTGGAGGCGCGCCTCTACTCCGACATGGCGCCGTTCCACTTCCAGATCGAAGCGGCGTGGCACCATTCCGTGTGGGGTGTGCTGACCGCGAAGACCGGTGCCTTCACGCCGCCCGCGCTGGTCGGGCCGGTCCCCTTTGCCGAGCTGCGGGCCATGATCGGCAAGGGGATCGACGCGCTGGAGGCGCTCACGCCCGCCGAGGTCGATGGCTGGGCGGGCAGGGCACTGAACGTCACCCTCCACCGCCCGCTCGACGAGAACGATCGTTCCTGGAAACCCTGGGCGCCGCGGCAGCACGCCTTCACGCCGGAGACCTACATCCTGTCGTTCGCGTTGCCCAACTTCCACTTCCACGCCGTGACCGCCTACGACATCCTGCGCTCGCGCGGCGTGCCGCTCGGCA